>JAGRJA010000095.1 GCA_020443005.1 Pseudomonadales bacterium | reverse complement strand
CTGCAGGAGACAGGTGCCTTCTGAGATAAACAAATTCCTTGTTGGCGTAACGGCCAATTCTTTCGCGAAGCTCCTGCTCGCTCATACCCAGGGCCACAGCAAGTGCCGGCCACTTGTCGCTTTCGCCCAGCAGGAACTTCGGCTCCGCCCACACCGAAACAACCGGCGTACTCACAGCCAGAGGCTCTCCGTGACGATCTGTAATAACACCCCGATGTGCTGTTATGGTTTCAGTCCGCAACGATCGGGCATCACCCTGAGCCTGAAGGAACTCAAAACCCTGATCGCCCGCCAGCACCTGATGACTCGCTACACGCCACATCGATACGCAAGCCAGGATAACCAGCACAAATGCCAGAAAATAAAATCGACCGTTTTTGGCCTGTAAAGCCCGAACAGGGTTATAAGCGTCTGTTCGTTTTGTTGACGATGATTTCTTTGCAGTTGAGGTATTGTCAGTACGACCACGCGCAGGACGAACGGAATCAGCGTTTCGCTTCATCGCTTTCGTTTTTGTGTCTTGCGTCTTGCGCGACATTTGTCTCCCCAAAAATCAAAAAATCGGCTACACAGCCTTTATCAATGCTCAAAAATCACAATCTGCTCAGGGTCAGGCGACTCCATTTTCAACTGTGTGTGTGCCACATTGACTACTCTCGCGTACGAAGCCAATGTGCTTTGCTCCAGCAGATACTGGGACCACTCAACCCGCATCTCCTGAGCGCTATCCTGCAAAAGGGACAATTCGGCAAACAAAGCCCTGTTGCGATAAGTGCTATAAATCACAGCAATGGCCGATATTTCCACCAATGTCAGCATCACCAAAAACAACATCAGGCTTTTAAGGCTGACCGTTTTTTCACTTTTCGTCTGCTTTGCCATTCGTTCAGTCCAGACCTTCAATAGACTTTTTCAGCCACACGCATCACCGCACTGCGAGCGCGGACATTTTCAGCAAGCTCTTGCGACGATGCCTTGATGGCCTTGCCAACAAGCCTCATTCTTGGCCTGATTTCAGTGGCTCTTACCGGCAAACGCGCCGGCAAATCATCTTCAACACTCGATTGCCTGCGCATGAATTGCTTCACCATTCTGTCTTCCAGTGAGTGAAAACTGATCACCACCAAACGGCCACCTTCTCCCAGTATTTCCAGCGCCTGATCCAGTACCTGCTGCAGCTGCTCCAGCTCTCCATTGATATGGATGCGAATCGCCTGAAAAACCCTTGTTGCCGGATGCTTGCCCTTTTCCCAGGCGGGGTGAGCTTCGGCAACTATTTTGGCAAGGTGCGCCGTTGTCTCTAATGCGCTGAGCTGTCGCTCGCGATCTATGGCTCCAGCAATACGCTTGGCATACCGCTCTTCACCGAAATCACGAAACACCGAAATCATTTCGTCCACGCTGGCTGAAGCCAACCACTGCGCAGCACTCACACCGTGGTGAGTATCCATTCGCATATCCAATGGCCCATCGTGCATGAAACTGAAACCCCGCTCAGGCTGATCCAACTGCGGGGAAGACACCCCAAGATCCAGCAACACTCCGTTTACGCGCCCCGCCCAGCCCCGCTTTCTCACTTCTTCCAGCATCTGGCCAAAGGGGGCGTACACAAACTCAAAAACCGGCTCTTCGCTAAAATGTGCTTCAGCCACCTCCACCGCTTCCGGGTCGCGATCAAAAGCCAGTAACTTGCCAGCAGAAGAAAGACTCTCAACGATTCGTCTGCTATGGCCGCCGCGCCCGAAGGTGCCATCGATGTAGAAACCCGCCGGGTCCGTCACCAGAAACTCGACAGCCTCTTGCAGCAGAACCGTTTTGTGCCCCACTTTGCCGAATCCACTCATCAAAAATCAGAATCAGAAAGCAATTGAGGCAATTTCGTCGGGCAATTCACCCACATCTGCCAACGCATCATCCAGACAGCTGTTCCAGGCCGCTGCATTCCACAACTCAAAGCCCTTCTCCTGCCCAACAAGCACCAGCTCTTTCTCCAAAGAGGCGTGCTTGCGCAACATGGGCGGCAGCAGAATACGACCACTGCCATCCATCTCGATATCGGATGCATGACCCAACAACAAACGCTGGATTTTTCGAACCTTGGGGTTAGCACCGGGTAGCCGGCCGAGTTGG
>JAGRJA010000094.1 GCA_020443005.1 Pseudomonadales bacterium | reverse complement strand
TGCTGGTCGACGAATATCAGGACACCAATGCAAGTCAATATCAACTGGTAAAGCTGCTTTGCGGTGAAAAAGCCAACCTTACTGCCGTAGGTGACGACGACCAGTCTATTTATGCCTGGCGCGGTGCGAAGCCGGAAAACCTGATGCAGTTACAGAAAGATTTCCCCTGGTTGAAAATCATCAAGCTCGAACAGAATTACCGTTCAAGCGGACGCATTCTCAAAGCCGCTAACGAACTGATTTCACACAACCCTCATAACTTTGAAAAAAAGCTCTGGAGCGAACATGACTTTGGCCCGCCAATTCGTGTCCTGCAATGCAAAAATGAAGAGGACGAGGTAGAACGCATCGCAATCGAGATTCTCATGCAACGCGCCCAGCGCAACAATCACTTCCGTGATTACGCTGTGTTGTATCGAGGCAACCATCAGGCAAAGCTGCTCGAAATCAAGCTACAGCAAAACCACATCCCTTACAGCATGAGTGGCGGCACTTCGTTTTTTTCCAGAACAGAGATAAAGGACATCATGGCCTACCTGCGGCTTCTGGTTAATCCGGATGATGACAACGCCTTTCTGCGCATCATCAACACACCCCGGCGGGGAATAGGGCCAACAACGCTTCAGAAACTTGGCGAGTATTCAAAACAGCGTCAAGCCAGTCTCTTCAATGTTGTCGATGACATCGGCTTTTCATCGCAGCTGTCTGAAGAACATCTCTCCCGTTTGCGACAATTCACACGATGGATGAATGAGGTTCGCGAAAACTGTTACAAACAGAATCCTGTACCCATACTGCGGGAAATGATCGATGACATCGGCTACCTTGCATGGCTTCACCAAAACAGCAAGTCGCCTGTCGCTGCAGAAAAGCGCATGCAGAACATCAACTTTCTGATCGACGCTATCGAAGATTCCCTGAAGAAACAGAATGAGATGGATGACGGTGAAGACAACATCGAAGCCGCCATCGCCAAACTGCTTTTACAGGACATTCTGGAAAGACAGGAGGAAGAGGACTTGACCGACCGTGTCGCGCTGATGACGCTTCATGCTGCAAAAGGGCTGGAGTTCCCCCATGTCTATTTAATGGGTATGGAGGAAGAGCTGTTACCTCATCGTAACAGCATCGAAAACGACGACATCGGTGAAGAGCGCAGACTCGCCTATGTCGGTATCACAAGGGCAAAAAAAACACTGACGCTGACGCTCGCTGAAAAAAGAAAAACCTATGGCGACAGCAAAATTTGCAAAGCAAGCCGCTTTCTCGACGAGCTGCCTGAAGAAGATTTACTGTGGGAAGGCGGTGCACGAAGCACCCCTTTAACAGAAGAACAAAAAAAAGCACAACGCAAGGAAGGCATTGCCGGTCTGCGCAACCTGATCAACAAATAAAAGGGCTTCACGCTACGGGTGGAAAGTTGCTCTCTTGTTGTTGCATGAAAGGCATATAAACCAGGTCTGCTGCTGAAAGCCGATCAATCTCAAGTGCGTGCTGTAGTCTTGCCCAGCAGGCCGGAAACCCAGCGGCTGACGGGCGCCGAAAAAACATAGGGGATATTGAATTTATTGATAATAAAAACGGCAAGCAGCGGTGCCAGCACACCCAGCAAGGTACCCGCCACAATATGAACCGCAAATGAGTCGATGCCCATCAAGGATTTCAGTATCACCCTGACACCACTACCTGCCAGAATGTGCATCAGGTATATCGCCATTGATGAAGTACCGATAAAAACAAAAAACCGGTAATGCCTGACAGACAAAAACGAAGAAATACTGACGACTGTTAAAATCGAAACCAGCGCCAGGCACAATGAAGCCACGCCCTTGTTTTCGTAATAAAGGCCGAGCGGGAAATGAAAAACATATTGCCCACACAGGAACAGCAGCGTCAAACCTGAAACATAATAAAGGGAGGAAAACTGTTCGGCCTTACAATATTCGGTAAAAAGGATACCCAAAAGAAAAAATACAAAGTTTCTCGAAAGAAAACCGATGATAAAAAAATCCGGCAATGCGGAACTTGCGATATAGGCAAGTGCTGCCAAAGCAGTAACAAGTACAGCAAACCTTTTCGAAACCAGGGAAAAAATGGCTGACGACAAAACAAAAATCAGAAAGAGTGCGTAAAGAAACCAGAACTGAGCCCTTGGCGCCCATAAAAGCGAGAAAACATCGGAATAGGCGACATTACCGTTTGTGTAATCCGACAAAAACGCCTCGATCAAGCCCTGAAACACAGACCACACAATATAGGGGTAAACAATGGTGTCGATTTTACTGAAAACCAGTTTCTTCGCCCCCCTTTTTGAAAAAGAGCTGTAAAAAAACAAACCGGACAGGAAAAAAAACAGCGGCATGTGAAAGGTATAAACAATACTGTAGGAGAGCTCATAAAATGCTTCCGGCATTTTGATACCAGCGCTATGCAAGCCCTTCAAAACATGCCCGTAAACGACCAGAACGATACCGATGGCTTTTGCGTAATCTACCCAATGGCTTCTGTTTTCCACATGCCCCTCATTTTATATAAAATTGCAAACCGCTTTGCAGCAAGTAGCCTGACAGGTAAAAAACATGCTGGCACCCACTGCTCACCCAAAACAACTGTTTATTGTAAGGCCAGCGATCACCTCTGGCTAATCGTGTCTTCTGGCAGACCTGACTGCTTCATGCAGGCAGGGAACGATGTTATACCCGTGAATCATGATCACCAAGGGAAATTATACATTCAACGAAAGCAAAAACCGTTGATTGCACAAACCCCTGTTTACAGAAAATCCGGCCCGACATTATAAACCTGCCTACAAGGGGCAATGATCGGTTGCGCATCGGTTGCCGAAAAATATTCCACGGGTGAAAAAATCATCACCGACCAACATCAAAGCCCCTAATCTCGATATCGGCAGCATTCTCCCAACGATCTAAAACCACCGAATGTACCGCTTTATCAAGTTTCATATAAAGGGTATTCAGGCCATCTTTCAGGAAGATTTTCTCTTGCTGTTGCAGGTTCTTTTCTGTGTCAAGCAGACTCAACCTGAATCGGGATGCAGCTGCAGTACTTATTGTCAATCGGGCAAAACATGCTGCATAACATGCCGGGATTGAAAATTCAGCTTCCGATCGCCAGCCGGGCTGTGAAATATAAACCCTTGAACCACTGTCAAACCGGGCCCTGATATTTTTTGTTTTTATCGAGTGCAGCACCGAAACAAAATCCGGATTGGCGACCTCAAAATAATGCTGACTTGCTTCAATATCGGCAAGGCTGGTTTGCGGTGCGCGGGGCAGCAACCTGTAGACACGCTGCTCCAACACAATATCAGGCCGATACTCCGCAACCATTTCCATCAGAATTCGATCATCAAAAAAAAACTTCGCCCTCCATTTTAATCACATAGGTTTCATAAAAGAGTGGCGCAAGCGTATATGCCAGCTTGTCCCAGAAGCTGTCCCTGAAAACCAGCACCTTCAAACCGGATGCCCCATTGCACTGCAGCACATGCGGCGCGTCCTTCACAAGTCGCCCTGTACTATTCAGGCCATAGCTGTTAACGGTATACAAGGCCTTGTCTTTGCCCACACAAGTCGCATAATTTTTAAGTAATGCTGCTGGCGTTTTATAGGATTTCCCTCCCCCAACGATAGCAACGAGTTCACCTCCCAGACCATCCTGCTCAACAAAATAATCCGTATCACCTGGCAAGCTGTAATCAAGCGCAGGAAATCGGGCTTTCATTTTTCTGACCAGCGCATCTGTTGCAACCGCGGCACCAAGAATATTCCAGTGTGTATCGCCCGGCGTATAGAGCGGCAACTCGAACCCGTTCTTCTGTTTCAGCATATCCGGGTAAATATCAACAATACTGTTAACAGACTCACCCGATGCGAGTGTTTTCAATAAAATATGGATGTTATTCTGCTCAATGCGCAGCCTGTCTTTTTCAGGAAGATACTGCTTGTAAATCGCATGCTTGTCGGGTACCGGCATGAAATAATAGGCGATACCACGGGATGCCAGCCAACCCTTTCTTTCAGTGATATATTGTGCCCAGGCACGAATCTCTTGCTCGCTGTGTGCATGACGACGCTGGTAGTTGCCGAAAACATCGTCAAAATTATTGAACAGCCACCTTCCCTCACCCGCAATGACATTTGCGGTAGGAGACAAACCGAAGGCCAATTTAATTTTTTTCTGTAAACCGATAAATGTGTCCCTGAAAAGCAGCTGATCATTAAAATAGCTTTCAAACCCGGCAATGTAACCCTTTAACTGTTCACCGGATTCGGGCAATGTTGGCCGCTGTGCAAGCTGTCTTTTTTCAGTGGCGGAGACCCTTTGATCATTCCCCCAATAAAAATGGAATAGCGGCAAAATCAAGACAACAAAAAATCCGATTGAAAGGTACTTCTTGTATTGCAAATGATTATTGCTCACCTTGAAACTCTCTCAATAAAACCGCTTTAACGACAAGCCACAGACATTACAACGAAACACTTGCCGCACTTGTTAGCGGATATACAGATAGTTGCCTCTTTCTGACTATACGATGAGGCACCCACCCTTATGATCGATATCGCCAACGCCTGACTGACTGACTGACTGACTGACTGACTGACTGACTGACTGAGCACTCTGCCACATAACCGTGTATCGATACAACGAGGTGGAACAAAGCCGATCACGAAAAATACAATCCAGATACAATATGCTTTTATTCTTTGCCAAGGTTACAATGCAATACCGCAAACACTTCACATCGCACCTGCCCAGAAAAAAAGCACATGTTTGAAAACAAGTCCATTCTCATTACCGGCGCTACCGGAACCCTTGGTAGTGCATTAACGCGCAGCCTGCTTTCAGGTGCACACGGCAGCCCCAAAAAGCTGCTTATCTTCAGTCGGGATGAGGCTAAACAGTTTCATCTGATGCAAAGCCTGGAAAAAAGATTTGGCGGCTCCATCAATGCCCGCGTCGCCTCGCGCATCGGCGACATTCGCAATTACGACAGTGTCGTCAAGGCATTAAAGAGCATCGACACCGTAATCCACTGCGCTGCGTTAAAGCAGGTGCCCAATTCCGAAAGATTTCCGGAAGAAGCTATCGCGACAAATATAATGGGCATTAACAACATTATTAATGCCATTCAAAATCTATCCTATCCAGTCGATACCGTTATCGGCATATCAACAGACAAGGCTGTAGAACCGGTAAGTGTCATGGGAATGAGCAAGGCCTTGCAGGAAAAACTCATCATAGCTGCCAATCAGGATATCCCGCGAACACGCTTTATTAATGTTCGTTATGGCAATGTATTGGGTTCCCGAGGCTCTTTTCTGCCGACATTTTTATCTCAGGTGAAAGCAGGTCTGCCTATTACGGTAACAAACGCCCAAATGACCCGCTTTCTGATTACCCTCGATCAGGCCATAGAAACAATCTTCTACGCCTACCGGCATGCACCGCCAGGCTACACGGTTATTCCCAGAATAAAAGCTGCACGGATTATGGACATTGCAAACTTGCTGGCCAGCAACTCCGGCATCGAGATTCTGGAAACAGGCACACGCCACGGAGAAAAAATACACGAAACCCTGGCCACTGCATCAGAACTTTGTCGGGCAGAAGCGATCGATACAAATTATCTTTTGATTGCGCCCGAGCTAGCCACAAATACAACTGAAAAACCTTGCTTTAAAAAAGCCGATATCGAAAGCTATACATCTGCTGAACATCTCGAAAACAGGGACACCTTGCGTATAAAGCTGATTGAATTCGAGAAAAAATTCATAACTGAGCTGGAACACTGATCTGTCATGGCGGCATCCCGGTTCCATTTTTCAATTGATGATGTGCAATCCTTGCCACAAACCAATGACGCATTTCATACAACAAAACCGTACTTGCAGATCATTGAAGCGCTGATTGAAAAATACAAGATAAAAATCGATCTCTATTTTTTTGTTGATAATATTAAAAACCTTCAACCCGTTCAGCTTGAAGCTTCGCAAAAACTGCTGCGCTTTGGCCCTCATGCACCCAATCATTCAACACCTCCTCACATTTTACCCCCTGCCGAGTGCGCAAAATTTCTTCAGGAAGGCTTTGAACTTGTTGACCAGATTTTTGGCAGTGACCATCGCAGCACATGGTTGAGATTACATTATTTTTCTGAGCCTGTTGAACAGCATGAACTCCTTAGAAAAAATGGCATTACTCATCTTCTCCTTACTGACAAACCGGCACTGACCTACCGAATGCAGGATGATGCCTATCAGGATTTATCAAATTTCGGAAAGTATCACACCGACGGGCTTGTCTACTTGTCTTCACATATCCGCTTCGAAAACCTGATTGCTGTTTTTCATTCAAAAAATGCCATACGGCACTACCTTGACAGGCTAATAGACACCAGGGAAACACTTGTACTGTTTACCCATGAGATCAATCTTCTTGAAAAAGAAACGCTCTCTATCATTGAATTCTGCATCGATTATCTGCAGTCAAGAGGTCTTGAAGCGATATGAGCAGAAAGAAGAAACTTTCAGTCATAACCGTTGCCTACAATATGCCAAGGCAAGCGCTCAATACCGCTTATAGCCTTTCAATCAATCACCAAAAAAATGTTGATGAAAGCGATTACGAAATTATTTTGATGGAGAATTCCTCCAACAATAATATCGATCCGGATGAGTTAAAAAAAATCGGCGGCAATATAAAACACATGCTCCGCAATGAACCCAGCCAATCACCCACGCCGGCAATAAACGAAGCTTTTGCGATTGCTGAAAGTGATTACATCTGCTTTATTATCGATGCCGCGCGCATGGTTACCCCGCGTGTAATCGAGTATGCGTTGATGGCACGAGCAGTCAGCCCGGCGTCGGTCTTTTCTGTTCCTTCATACAATCTTGGGCCCTGCGAACATCAGGATCAGGAACTGCACGGATACGATGAATCTGTGGAACAAAAATTACTCGATCATATAAACTGGAAAAGCAACGGTTACCGGTTGTTTGATATATGCAACATTAGCGAAGCGAATCAAAAGGGCATTTTCCACCCCTTGCTTGAGTCGAACTTTCTTGCAAGTTCATTCCATAACTTCGCTTCAATCGGATTCGCTTGCCCCGACTTCATGCTTCCCGGTGGTGGTGGTATAAACCTTCATATGTTCAGATCCATTGCAACCAAAAAAACAACGCACTATCTTTTTACCGCTCCGGGCGAAGGCTCTTTCCACCAAATCCATGGCGGCATAACCACCAAACAAGACCCTGAACGCGTCAACACCATCAACCATTTTCGTACACAACTGGAAAGCTATTGGAATGGAAACTTTCAACCCGTGTCCAGGGAGCCTGTTTTACTTGGAGCAGTTGGCAGCCATGCACAAAAATTTCTTTACAGCTATTCGAAACTCGGTGAAAAGCGCTGGCAATGGCGAAACCAACATAACCTCCCTATCTGGCAGGACGAGGAAATTCTGCATCCGCATAAAACCCATTAACCCTGAGCCAGATCAGAAAGCAGGTTTTCGAAATCAATATATCTTTCCACATTTTCTGTTGATTCATCTTTCATCAATGAATCAAATGTTCTGTGATAGACATTGCATCTTTTACAAACAATATTTTCCTGACTGAAGTAATCAAGTCTTTTTATTTGCGCATCACGAATACTCATGTCAAAAATATTGCCGAGCACAGACTTCATAGTAAAATCATTTGCACAGATCTGATAACCACCATCCCAATTTATATTTATTACCTTGAAAGGTGAAAAACACAAGCCCATCAGGCCATGCCTGTGAATCAATTTTCGAATTTCCGGATAGGCCATATCATAATAATCCCGTTCCATATCCGAATAGATCGCAGCCCTGTTGTGATAATGGATCACAAGAAACTCTTTTATTCCAAGTGCTTTCCAATACTTTTTCTGCGATTTACAGGGCCCGTTTTCATTTTCTGCGCGATGCGAAATACTCACAATACAGCGGCATTTTTCGCCTGCAACAGCATTGAAATCAATGATGTTTTGTCTCACCGCCTGAAACGGAAGACCATAAAAGTCATCATATTCATCAGGCAAGGTAGCCACGCTGAAATAGATACCCGTCAAACCCGCATCGACCAGTTTTTGCGCTACATCCCTTGTTATCAAACGCCCGTTTGATGTCACGAAAACCTTATAACCTCTTGCACTGGCTTCCTCAACGAAAAAAACAAGATCCGGGTGGACACTGGGGTCACCTTTCCCGCAAATATGTATTTCTGGTGGCACCCGCATCTCATCAAGTCTTTCAAGTACACGCTGATAGGTTGAGCTTGTCATATGGCCCAACAACAGGTCTTCTCTGGGGCAATAGTTACATGTTGCATTACAACGCGAACTTATTTCCACATCGACGATGATACTTTCATGTGTAAATTTCATTACGGCTCACATCACCCTGATCGTTTCTGCCAACTCGTCATTCAAGTTGATCAATTGCGCCTTCAAACCATCATCACCCTGTTCAATCCGCGTTGAAAATTCATGTAAATCATTTATCACGCTACAGCTCTGGCAGATAGTGGATCTTGCATTCATATAATCCACTTTCAATAACTGTATTTCCCTGATTCCCTGTTCGAATACATTGCCGAGAATACTTGAGCGCGTATAATCATGCTCACATAAAAAATATTCGCCCTTGTAGCTTATCGAAATCACCTTTAACGGTATCGGGCATAAAATTTGGCAACCCATTTTTTTCAATGCAGATTTATATTCAGTATATTTTTTCAACAAATCTGCTGCTTCTTCAGGCGCATTATTAACAACCTGATTGGAATATTTCAGTTGCAGAAAATGTTTTACACCCAAGTTTTTCCAGAATTTTTTTTCTTCTTCAAATGCCCCTGAATGCCCTTTTGGTTGGGGAAGGTTGATTTCAAATCGACATCTTCCATTGCTCTCCTCAAGAAAGTCCTCGACATTCCTGACAATAAGATCAAATGGCAAACCGTAGAATTGTTCATAGGCATCGCCAATGGCATTAATACTGAAAGTCACATTGGCAACACCGGCATCAAGCAGCTCTCGCGCCATTTTCCGGTCAATTCGGGAGCCATTTGTCACCAGGCGAATATTTAACCCTTTGCCGGCTGCATAATCTACAAACTTCACCAAATCCGGATGCATGGCAGGGTCCCCGCCGATACCACAAAGGTTCACAACCGGATCTAGGTTAAGCGCCTTGATGCGCTCGACAACCTTACAGAATGTTGAAAAACCCATGCGCCCATAAGTATCAAAACGATCGCGAGGACAGAAATCACATTGCGCATTACAATGCGTCGTCAGCTCCAGATCAACAATGATTGATTCTTTGTCGAAACGCATGAACCACCCTTTTTGGCATTTCACACATCATACACAATTCAGATCTTTTAAGAACTTAACTTCCGTGTTCTTGCAGACAGAAAAAAACCCGCACGGCTTACACCGGCGGGTTTTTTGTACGGCCTGATTTACTTTTTCAGAATCACACTCGAACCATGACCAAACAAGCCCTGATTGGCAGTAATACCGACTTTGGCATTTTCAACCTGGCGTTCTCCGGCCTGGCCTCTCAGCTGCCAGGTGAGTTCACACACCTGGGCCAGTGCCTGCGCCGGAACGGCTTCACCAAAACAGGCAAGACCGCCTGACGGGTTAACCGGAATCCTGCCACCGATACGGGTTGCGCCTTCGCGTACCAGTTTCGCACCTTCACCGCGCGGGCAAAGCTGGAGATCTTCGTACCAGTCCATCTCAAGGGCGGTTGAAAGATCGTACACTTCAGCCACCGAGACATCGGCAGGGCTGATGCCCGCTTCTTCATAGGCCTTGACCGGCAAACTGGCGCGGAAAGATTGCGCTTCAACCGCAAAGGCAGAGTCTGTCGCCAGATCAGGCATCTCAATAATGGAAGAGGCAAAAGTCGGTGTGACGGTTGAGATTGCCGCCACACGCACCGCATCCCCGCGCCCGATTTTTTTGGCGTAATCCAGCGATGAAACAATCAATGCCGCTGCGCCATCCGATGTGGCACAGATATCCATCAGCCGCAACGGGTCTGCCACCATGGCAGAAGCCGCGACATCCTCGGCTGTAAACTTCTTCTTGTAACGGGCATTGGGGTTGGTAAAACCGTGCTCGGCATTCTTGACCTTCACCAGCGCGAAATCGTCCTGCGTATCACCATAGATCTCCATACGGCGACGGGCATAGAGCGCAAAATAACTCGGGTTGGTGATACCAAGACGGAAACGCACCCAATCCGGATCTTCGGGGCGCTCACCCGGTGCGGGCTTGAGAAAACCCTTTGGCGTGGTATCTGAACCGATAACCAGTGCGACATCGCACTGCCCCGAAAGGATCTTGGTGCGCGCAGCGGCCAATGCCTGAGAGCCGGATGCACAGGCGGCATAAGAGGTGTTAACCTCGGCACCCTGCCAACCCAGCGCCTGGGCAAAAGTGGCGCCGGCGACATAACCCGGATAACCGCAGCGCATGGTGGCTGCACCGGAAACAAACTGCACATCCTTCCAGCTGATACCGGCATCCCTGATCGCGGCACGACCGGCATGCACACCGTATTCAACAAAGTTTTTTCCCCACTTGCCCCAGGGGTGCATTCCCACACCCAGAATAGCGATATCTCCACTCATGCGGCACCTCCGTCAGTTGGCAGAGGCTTCCACTTCCAGGTCAGCTTTTCGTTTTCATCATCTTCAAACAGGGTTTCGAGTACCAGTTCCATATCCATGCCGGCCTTGAGATCACTCACCTCGACACCTTCAACAGCCTGGCCGAGCACGATCATTTTTTCTTTCTCTAGCTCAACAGCGACAATGGTATAGGGCACAAAAGGGTCAGGAGCGACAAAAGGTTCCGGCGGCTGGTAGCAGGCATTGGTAAACGACCACACCTTGCCGGTTCGGGACAGTTGCACCTCATCAAAGGCTTCGCTTTCGCAGGCCGGATTCTTGCAAAAAACCGTCTGTCGCGGAAAGTAGTAGGTACCACAGCCCTTGCACTGGGTGCCTAACAGGTGCGGTTTCTCCGCATCCATGGTGAACCAGCCTTCCAGCGCCGGTACTTGTGTTTTATTCATTGTTTCTCACCTTGAAAAGTGGCTTCAGCCTGAATGAATATACTGAACACTGAAATGTTCTCAGGAAGCAATCTGCGACAGTCGAACACCTTTCGGATCCATCTCACGAATGATCGCCATTTGCGCTTCCGTCGGTGCAGCCGTCTCTGCAATATTCTCGGGGATATGCAGTTCGAAACCGGTGTTTTCCTGAACCTGCTCTACTGTAACTCCGGGATGCAGTGAAACAATCTGCGGCTTGCGATCCGGCCCGTTGAAATCCATCACACAGAGGTTGGTCAGGATGATGCGGATGTCGATATCATCCATGGTATAGCCTTTCGGCAGGCGCTCAGGGTTATAGCCGATGGAATTCACCAGGTCACATTCACGATCGATGAAAACCTTTGTGTTGTGGTTCGGTACAAAGAAAGAATTCGCATGGCTGATGGAGTTGCCCGGCAGACCACGCACACCCAGCATCATCACCTTGGGCTGCTCGTAGCTGCCACCAAGCGCAGAAATATTGGCCTGGCCAAAACGGTCTACCTGGGTCGGGCCAATCATGGCGTGACGTTTGCCACTCCAGACATTGTCAAAAATGCGGCTAAAACCCATCCAGGTTTCCGACTTTTGCCCTTTATGGGAACTGCGCCCTGAAATCGGGTTGGGTTCGGAAAGCAGGTAAGCTTCGGAATCCGTCATCATCAGGTCGGGATTGAAGCTTTTCATGGCAAGACTGGCAGCAAGACGCGGAATAACGCCAATACCGGTCGCCAGCACTTCACCATCGTGGCGAAAGGCTTCGGCACCGGCAGCGATGACCAGATCAGCCAGCGTGTAATCTTTTGCGGGAGTACTCATTTTCTTTCTCCTTGGGCTGATCAGTAAACAGGAAGTGGCAGGGCCTTGATGGCATCAAGCCCACCCACCAGCTGCTGATATTCATCTTCGGTTTTGCCATTAATGTATTTATCGGCATAGGCCTCAAAACCCCCTTCTTTGGCAAAAGCGTTGTATTCCTTGGTATGGGGTATATCGAAACCATAGGCAGGGTTGCAGGATGTCGGATGTGCACCGCCGGGAATTTCAACCACGCCAGTGGTCATTGAACGCTCCCAGAAAACATAGCGGGATTCATCACCCTGGGCAAAGAAGTCGGTGTCAACAATCTCCTCGACACTGACAAAGGTTTTTTCTGCCGCACGCGCCATCTGTTCGTCCATGTACATATCCGGGCCCTTGATCTGACAGACACCGCGCACATCAGCACGGTCGGCATGAATCAACGCCGCATCCAGTTTCAGTGCCGGCATGGCAACCCACTCCTTGTCATCGTAAGGACTATCAATCACCTTGATATCCTTGTTCACCCTGATGACATCGGTACCGAGCCCGATACGCGTCGGCATGAACGGCATATTCCAGGCCGCCGCACGCAGGCCCAGCAGCATCATACCCTCATCAATCTCCATGGTTTCGATTTCACCGTTCTGGCGGGCCTTGCGGAAGAAAGGTTCAAGCGGAATAAAATCGAGCGACACAAAGGCAAAGATGACCTTTTTTACCTTGCCAGCGGCACAAAGCATACCGACATCGGCGCCACCGTAAGCAACGATAGTCAGGTCTTTGAGATCGGAGCGCAGGATTTCCCGCACCAGTGCCATCGGCTTGCGTCGCGGGCCCCAGCCTCCGATGCCGATGGTCATGCCATCTTTCAACTGGCCAACCACATCCGCGGCTGTCATGGTTTTATTCATAGAAAATACCTTTGTCATTCAGCGTGTTAATCCAGAAAGCAATCCGCCACACTGGACGAATCATGGAAAACAGATAGTTCTGGTCTTGGCAACCGGGCTTCTCGATCAAAATCAATTTGAGGGCGACAAACAAACGGCTACTTCTGGAGGCAGGCCACTCCTGCGGCGAGCGAAGATACTAGTGTTCAGGCTCGCCAAAGTCAATTCGGAACCCAAACCCGAATTGCCAGAAAACAATTTACAGGAGCGGCTGACCGATAGGCCCTCTGGGAGGGATAACCACCGGTGTAATACCCGACCCCTCGCCTTCTGAACAGGCATAGGGATTTTGTTGACAATAATCCAGCACCGGCGGATGCCCATCCCTGTTTAGCAAGGTTTGAACAATGGGTGGTACATTCACCAGATTGAGAATAATCTCCTGACCGGGCAAGTGTGGCGCCGATGGCGGCATGGTTAACCTGACAACAACGCGTCCATCTTCACTCCGCTCCCAGGTCGCATCAACCGGAGACCCGACAAACAGGCGATTGAGCAGCTCCTGAATAGCAGGCGGAACCGGCTCGGGCGAGCTGGGTGCCTGACCGGGCCGGATCGTGACCGACAGGCCAGGGGTATTCAAAAGCTGACTTCCTCCAGCCAAACCCGTCAATTCAACACCACCCTCGCGCAAAACCACTGTGGTGGTACCGTCGGCCCCGACAAACACATCAAACACTGTACCCCTGATCGCCAGCGTTGAGGTGGGCGTAGACAATTTAAAACTGTTTTTTTCAATCTGGCCCGAAATTGTTCTCAGCCCACCCCTTAACAGGTTAACTGCCACATTATCTTTCTGGCCCGATGTCTCAAAATCATAGGTCTCCAGCACAAATTCACTGGAAGGTGTCAGTGAAATCAGGGCACCGTCCTTCATCCTCAACTGCACAATGCCTGCAGAGCCGGTGATAATGATGTCACCTTCGTAAACGGATGCCCTTCGCGTCAACTCACGACTCTCGCCATCATTGAGCGCATTCACCTCGCCATTCACCAGCAACACCAGACCAACGACTTCAGAAGTCGCCGCCCAGCTGGCTGATGACACAATCAGCAACATGGCGATCAGCAACGACCGCGCACTGCACACAAATAATTTTTTCATCGTCTTGTCTCCCATCCTAGAACTGATAACGGACAGATGTTTGCAATACTTGTCTGTCATAGCTGAAAAAATCGATGTTACTGTCATTATCTGAATAACTGTATTCCAGCGCGAGACGCAACTTGTCACTCATCTGGCAGCTGAACCCCAGCATCAGATTATCGTAGGTTTCATCGCGACGCGTGTTAAACACCGGCATCCGGGCGTCATAAATGCCCTTGTGGGAATACCAGCGACCAAAAACACGGTGCCTGTCATCCAGGTTCATGCTGGCATCCAGATAATACCCAACATAATCCCGTGCCCACTGATCACTGTTACTGCTTTTGGCTTCTTCAAAACCGGCAATCAAGCCCGCTCCCAGCGTGACTGTTGTAAACCCGCCCTGCAAACCGGCATAGACGATCTGTTGCCGCTGGTCACGAAAACGGGCATCCGGATACTTGACATCGTTATAGGTCAGGCCGGTCTGGTAAGACCACTCATCGGACATTTGCACTGCCCAACCCGCATTGAGGCTTCGCACCTCCTGATAATCCCTTCCATCAAGATCGGTTTTCCGGAAACCCAAACCGGCAGAGAGGAGGTGATTGCCAACACTGTGAACGAGCGTTGTTGAAAGATTTAACGCATCCTGGTCATAGGTATCCGAACTGAAATCATCTTTATCCGAGATACTGGCATGCACTTCAAGCCCGATATCATCGCGAAGCGCCCTGAGATAACTTCCGCCCAGTTCGAGCTTCCGAAACATATCCGAACGCTGACGGCCACCTGGGGCGATAGCGACCGGCGCTCCCAAAGCAGGTGTGAATGTCTGGTCCGATGTAGCTCCGTTGACATTGGAGTCATGACCAACGGATACATTGGCATAACCGGTGATAACAGCACCGGCTATATTGCGCCCGGATATATTGGCAAGATAGCTGTCGACCACATTGCCGATATTGGCGGGCGGGTTAGCCTGGCTAACGATTTCCAGGTGTTTTTTTGCTGTTTGCAACTCACCGATATGGTAATAGCTTTTAGCCAACCCGAGACGAGCCTGCAAATTGGACGGCTCGGATGACAACACGCGCTCGAAGGCAAAAATGGCTTCGTGATATTCACCCGTCTCTGCACAGGCAACTGCATAAAGGTAATCGAACTCGCTATCACCCTCAAATTCCACCCGCTGTTGCAGGGCCAGTTCATAGGCCTGTTGATATTGGCCATTTGCCAAAAGCCGGTCAATTTCCCCAAAATGATCAGCTGAAAACGCATGGGCCGAATGCCCGAGAAAGAAAACCAAACACCCTGCCATCAGTGGTCGCGCCATTACTCTCCTCCGTTTGAATATGAAAGACCCAATGCCAAAAAAATTATCCGGCCATTGCGGCCGACAAGTATCAGGATGATACGCGAAAAGCTATCACCCGACAAAAGCAGACTGCCCTGCAACACCCGTAATCCTCAAAAAAATGCGGCAAATCAATACCGGAAAGAAAATCAGCCTTCTGGTAACAGCCAGCCCAACCCCCTGAGCGTTATTTCCAGCATTTGCTGAACCGGTCGACCTTGCAAGGGAGCACGCGTAAACAACATGCGCATGATTGCCGGGCCCATAACCATATCCACGGCCAACTCAAGGTCAAGGTCTTCCGGTAATTCATGCCGTTGCATGGCGTTTTGCAAGATATCCCGTACCGGCTTTCTGCGGGCATCAATCAGCGGTAATAAATATTCCGAAAGCTCATGGTTTCTTGCCTGTTCTCCTGCCAGTGTAGCCAGCACCCCGGCAAGCGGGGTGTTTTCCGCAATGTTGAGAAAACTCTCCAGAATATTCACCAAATCCTGCAACAGGTTTCCGGTATTGGTAGAAGGCAACTGAGGCAGCTGGGAAAATGCGGCAATGACAAGGTGCAGTTTTGAGGGCCAGCGACGATACATGGTGGATTTACTGACACTGGCCAGTGCAGCAACCTTGTCAACGGTGAGTCCGTTGTAACCCTTGTCTGCCAACAGTTGCAGGGTGGCGTCAAGTATCGCTTTTTCGGCCTCTTCGCTGCGCGGGCGACCCGGACCAGTTTGCGGGACAGTATTCACAGGCCGGACCAGGGGTTTTGCAGTTGCTCGTTTGGCAACATCATCAAAACTCGCGCCTTGGTTTTGAAATCCCCCGCCACTGTAAGCAGCACCTCCACCTCAAGCGCAAGACCCTCATCAACCCTGTCCTCAACCCGGCTGATGACACCCTCAAAACACAATGCCGAGCCAGGACATATGGCATCCTTCATCTTGAAGCTCATGCGTTGTACTCTGGCCAGTGGGCCTGCCCAATCCGTCAGGTATTTGCTGATCCAGCCTGCCTGGGTTGGCGAATTCATGATGATATCGGGAGTTCCGGCTTTCTGTGTCGCAAAGGCATAATCATGATGCAAGGGCTGCCAGTCGCGAGTCGCTGCTGCCGCGGCGATGATTTTCTGGGCAGAAATATCAACCTGCAAGACCGGCAGTTTATCGCCAACAGCCAACACGCTGGTATCCAGCCGTTTGATATCCGGGTTCACGATGCTCTCCTGTAACCAAAGAAGCTGAGCGTTTCAACCCCGGCGACGGCGCCAGACTGGTTTTTGTAAGTCACATCGATGGTCCAGTTTCTGCCGGTGCCCAGTTTGTTGGTTTTAATTTCGCTGACTTCGCGAAGGGATTGCTCGGCCCGAAGACGATCACCCGGACGCACGGGCACACCAAACTCGAAACACAATTCGGTAACAATACCGCGAGGGTAATCCAGCGCATCCTTGACCTTAAAGTGAAGCTCAAGGGGACGGTTCAGCGGTTTATCCCCGCGTTTTGGCGTCCAGGGGTGGGGGCGGTTGTAGGCAGACAACATGGCCGGCGGTGAAATAATCCCTCCACAAACCTCATTGGCCACAGTTTCATCCCAGTAGAGCGGATTGCCATCTTCAACCGAAGAACAGAAATTCTCGATGAGACCCCGCTCCACAAGCACCTCGGCCTCATCCACTACCACAACCCGGCCAATCCACGCCAACACTTCGGCCGGCAGTTCATCACTCATATCTCACCCCTGCGTGTTTCAACTGCAATCCCCTGCCACAAATCAGGAAGGCAACTCCAGACCACGACGGGCAATGATATTCTTCTGTACTTCTGAGGTGCCGCCGCCAATGGTATCCAGCGCAGTAGCGCGATAACTGTGCTCCCACTTGCCATCCATGGGGGCGTAATCAACGCCTTCGTGCAGCATACCGGCCGGCCCGAGAATATCCAGCGCCGCATTTGCAATGCGTTGCCCAAGTTGCGTGCTATACAATTTGCAACCGGCGGCCTCCACCGTCGGCACACCACCTTTGGCGGCTGCCGCAATAACCCGCCTTTGCAACATCGTTGCTGTTTCAACCTCAGTGGCAAAACGGGCAACGAGCTTGCGCACTTCCGGTATATCTGCCAATAAAACACCATCGCGCTTCTCGGTTTTCACCAGCTCGACAAATTTTTCATATTTCTTCTGCAAGGGGCCAACGGTATAAAGCGTAAAGCGTTCATAATCCAGTGCCTCACAAATATACAGCCAGCCTTTGTTCAGCTCACCAATCAGGTAGTCATCACCGACAAATACATCGTCAAAAAACACTTCGTTGGTACGGTGATCACCCATTGTCTTGATTTCATTGATTGTCAGGCCCGGTGCTGACATGGGCAACAGAAACACAGAGATACCCTTGTGCTTGGGTGCATCGAAATCGGTACGGGCAGCCACCCAGTACCAGTCGGCAAAATGCGCCGATGTATTGTAGATTTTCTGGCCATTCAGCTTCCAGCCACCCTCGCATTTTTCTGCCTTCAGTTTTAAAGAGGCAAGGTCAGAGCCAGCACCCGGCTCGGAATAACCCAGACAAAACTCGATATCGGCATTCAGTATTTGCGGCAGAAACTCTTCTTTCAGTTTGGCGTTTCCGTGTTTGATGACAGTTTTACCGATGCAGCCAACACCCTTTCCAATCAGGGGGGCGCCTACACTGGCAAGCTCTTCGTTAACCAGATAGTCGAAAATACCTTCTTTTTCCTGGCCGCCGTATTCCTTCGGCCAACTCATACCCAGATAACCCTTTTTAGCCAGCTCCTTATTAAACGCACGGCGCTCCTGACTATCAGACAACATCGAATCCGCTTCCCGCTCAGGGTTCATGACTTCGCGGGCATAGGGTTTCCTGGCTTCCTCGGCCAGAAATGCACGGACATCTTCAATAAACTGCTGTTCTGCTGCGCTGAATTCGAAATTCATGGGTACTCCTGAAAACATGCTTACAAACCGTTAATTGTGACGATATTTCGTCGGCGATGCCACTGTGATTTGCCTCAAAATCTGCTTTTGGAAGACAAAGCTGAAATCAGCATCACTCTATCGTGCTGGCTTCCCTATACCCGCATTAAAATATCTCGCATCTTTTACGCAGGGGAACAGGGAAGGGTTTGCCAGAAAGACCGGGGATCAACTTCGGATATTCCTTATTAGTTTCGATACGATGCGTATTGAAACTAAACCTAAACACCGTCATACTTGGCCTGAATGAAAGCCTATCAGGGCTATCCGGAACCAGACTCGATGACCAAACAAAAGGGACAACAACATGAAATTCTCACTGGCAGTTAACTTTTGCAGCTACACCCATTACATTCCCCTGGCATTGGCAGCTGAAGAGGGCTTATGGAACTCGATCAATGTTGCAGACGGCTTGTTCTTCTATGAAAAGCCCTCCAATGACTACCCCTATACCGAAGACGGTCAGCGCTACTGGCATGGCAAAACCCATTTCCCCGACCCTTTTGTTGCCGTCGCCGCCATGGCTGCCGTCACCCAGCGTATCGAATTCTTTACCAATGTATTAAAGCTGCCGGTGCGCAACCCCTATCTGACAGCCAAACAAGCATTCACTGTAGCCTGTATGTCTGACAACCGTTTTGGCCTGGGTGTTGGCCTCAGCCCCTGGCAGGACGACTTTACCGTTTGTGGTCAGGATTGGAAAAGCCGCGGCCCGCGCTGTGAAGAAATGATCGATATTATTCGTCTGATGGAAACCGGTGAAATGGTGGAGTACCACGGCAAATACTATGACATGCCGCGCATGCAGGTAGCGCCGACCCCGAAAAAGAAAATGCCGATCTACATCGGCGGCTCGGCTGATGTGGTGCTGAAACGCTGCGCGCGCATGACCGATGGCTGGGTTTCCGTGAACTACCCGTTTGAGAAAAACAAGGCCATCATTGCCAAGCTCAAGGAATTCCGCAAGGAGCTGGGCAAGGAAAACGAGCCTTTTGAAATCAAGATCCTGGCGACCGATATCGGTGACATGGATGGCTTCAAGCGCCTGCGCGATCTCGGCACAACAGAGGCGGTGGTCATGCCCC
>JAGRJA010000093.1 GCA_020443005.1 Pseudomonadales bacterium | reverse complement strand
TGATCAAGGGCAAGCAGGGGCGCTTCAGACAGAATCTGCTTGGAAAACGTGTCGATTATTCGGGACGATCAGTTATTGTTGTCGGGCCGACCCTTCGATTGCATCAATGTGGTTTGCCTAAAAAAATGGCGTTGGAGCTATTTAAACCTTTTATTTTTGGCAAGCTGGAAGCGCGGGGTTTGGCCACAACGATTAAAGCTGCAAAGAAAATGGTTGAAAGGGAGACTGCGGAGGTTTGGGATATCCTTGCTGAAGTTATTCGCGAGCACCCTGTGTTGCTTAATCGTGCGCCAACACTTCACCGCTTGGGTATCCAGGCATTTGAGCCGGTTCTTATTGAGGGTAAGGCGATACAGCTTCACCCCCTGGTTTGTACTGCGTTCAATGCCGACTTTGATGGCGACCAGATGGCCGTGCATGTGCCATTGACAATTGAGGCACAGCTTGAAGCGCGCGCCTTGATGATGTCGACAAATAACATACTTTCTCCAGCGAATGGCGAGCCTATCATTGTGCCTTCTCAGGATGTGGTTTTGGGGCTTTACTACATGACCCGGGAGCGTGTTAATGCTCTTGGTGAGGGTATGGTGTTTTCGGATGTTAAAGAAGTAAGTCGTGCTTACTACAGCAAGAGTGTTCACCTGCAAGCCCGCGTCAAAGTGCGTATCCGTGAAAATGTGATTCAGGAAGATGGCTCTCAGGAAGAAACAATAAAGATCTATGACACCACCGTTGGTCGTGCCCTGTTATGGGATATTGTCCCTGAAGGCTTGCCTTTTGAAATTGTTAACAGGCCTATGGTTAAAAAAGCGATCTCGCAATCAATAAACCAGTGTTATCGATTGGTCGGTTTGAAGGCAACTGTTATTTTCTGTGATCAGTTGATGTATATGGGGTATGACTTCTCAACAAAGTCAGGTGCTTCGATTGGTGTAGACGACTTTGAAATACCCGCAGAAAAAGCAGAAATTATTGGTAAGGCCGAGGCTGAGGTTAAAGAGATTGAAACCCAGTTTGCTTCAGGTCTGGTTACTCAGGGAGAGAAATACAATAAGGTAATAGATATTTGGTCCCGTGCAAACGATCAGGTGGCCAAATGCATGATGGAGGGTCTTTCCAAGGAGACAGTGAAAAACCGCAAAGGTGAGGATGAGTTGCAGGATTCCTTTAATTCCGTCTTCATTATGGCAGACTCGGGTGCTCGAGGTTCGGCTGCCCAGATTCGTCAGTTGGCGGGGATGCGTGGTTTGATGGCTCGACCCGATGGTTCGATTATTGAAACGCCGATAACTGCGAACTTCCGTGAAGGCTTGAATGTGTTGCAATATTTTATTTCAACTCACGGCGCTCGTAAGGGGCTTGCCGATACGGCATTGAAAACGGCCAACTCGGGATATCTGACTCGGCGGCTTGTTGATGTTGCTCAGGATATGGTTATCACTGATCTGGATTGCGGCACTAGTGAAGGCTTGCGTATGACGCCCGTTATCGAGGGGGGTGACATTATAGAGAGCCTGGGTGACAGGATATTGGGGCGAGTTGTTGCTCGTGATGTTTTCAAGCCGGGCGTCGATGAAGTAATTGTGCCGGCAGGCACGATGATTGATGAAAAATGGGTTGAGAGAATAGAGTCTTTTGGTATCGATGAAATTACGGTACGTTCGCCAATCACTTGTGAAGTGGGTTATGGTATCTGTGTTGAATGTTATGGTCGTGATCTGGCGCGAGGGCATATCACCAATATAGGTGAAGCTGTCGGTGTTATGGCGGCCCAGTCAATTGGTGAACCTGGTACGCAGTTAACAATGCGGACCTTTCATATCGGTGGTGCAGCGTCCAGGGCTTCTGCGGATGACAGTGTGCAAGTCAAACAAAGTGGAACAGTACGCTTTCATAATATGAAACTTGTCGCTCGTGATACAGGCGAGATGGTTGTTACATCGCGTTCCGGGGAGCTGTCTGTTGCAGATGAGAATGGTCGGGAGAGGGAGCGTTACAAGTTGCCTTACGGCGCAGTTCTGAATGTAAAGGATGGGGCGTTGGTGAACGGCGGTGATGTTGTTGCTAAATGGGATCCCCACACTCACCCCATCATTACCGAAGTGGCTGGTAACATTGCTTTTTCCGGCATGGAAGAAGGTT
>JAGRJA010000092.1 GCA_020443005.1 Pseudomonadales bacterium | reverse complement strand
TCAACAATGCTCGCGGTGAAGGGCTTCAAAAAACCAAAACTTTTTTTGGCTTGACACTGGACACACAGCGAGATGTGCTGCTTTTTCTGGTCGAACAACATTTAAGCCGGCATATTCTTGAAGAAATTGCCCGCGTCGGTGACTTTGACAGCTCACCCGGCACCGGCATTGCGATACAAATTGATGTTGAAGATGCAGTTGGCGTTTCGCATCAGGTTTCTGCACTTGTTTCAAAAATCGAGGGGGATGTATGAATAAACGACGAACGATTCGTGTACGCGATGTAATGAAAAGTGATTTCATCATGATGGAGGGCATCAACACGGTAAAGGAAGGAATTAATGCCTTGTTACGGGAAGATGCTCACACACTGCTCATCAAAAAAAGAAATGAGGATGATGAGTTTGGTATTATCGTTCTGGCAGACATCGCCAAAAAAATATTGGCCGTGGACAAGGCGCCAGATCGCGTCAACCTCTACGAAATCATGTCAAAACCTGCGCTTGGTGTTTCTCCGGACCTGGATATCCGTTATTGTGCCCGGCTTTTCTACCGTTTCGGGCTTTCTACTGCTCCGGTCATTGAAAACAATGAAGTGCTTGGTGTCATCACCTATAACGAGATTGTATTACACGGCCTTCTTGAAAACGACGCCGGCTTATAGCAATAAAAAAAAACCGCTGCAGAAAGCGGGTTTTTTATGGGCGACAGCAAGCCTGTCAGGCTTCGAGCAATCGAATATTGACAACGCCCTCGATTGAAGAAATGGCTTCAAGAATTGCGTTATCAGGAGCAGTTTCTATATCGATGAGATTGTAGGCGATTTCATCACGACTTTTGTTAATCATATCGATTACATTAATGTTTGCATCGGCAAGCACAGACAGCACATGCCCAAGCATTTTGGGAATATTCCTGTTGCTGATCGCCAAACGGTAACCGCTGGTTCTTTCCAGATAAGTTGCGGGGAAATTAACCGAGTTCTTGATATTGCCATTACACAAAAAATCCTTGAGCTGGTCTGCAGCCATCACGGCACAATTTTCCTCGGCTTCTTCTGTACTTGCGCCAATATGAGGCATCAGCAGTACATCGTTCCTGCGAATCAATTCATTGACAGGAAAGTCACTGATATAGCAACGAAGACCGGATTTTGGCTGATCGAGGCTTCTGATAACAGCCTGGGTGTCGACTATACCCTCGCGGGCAAAATTCAGCAGACAACAGCCCGGTTTCACCACAGAAAGCGTATCATCATTAATAAGATGGCGGGTCGCTTCAAGCATGGGCAAATGTAATGATACAAAGTCTGATTTTGACAGGAGACTTTGCAGATTTTCCATACGCTCAACCTGATGGGACAAACGCCAGGCTGCCTCAACGGATAAAGCGGGGTCAAAGCCAAGCACTTTCATTCCGAGGTCAATCGCCATATTCGCAACCAGCGAACCAATCGCCCCGAGACCCACCACGCCCAATGTCTTTCCCCTGATTTCGGAACCGGCAAAACGCTTTTTCTCCTGTTCCAGCAAAACCGACAGCGCGGCATTATCGGGCTCATCAAGATTCTTTACGAAATCAAGCCCCTGTATAATGCCTCGCGAACCCAGCAACAGAGACGCCAG
>JAGRJA010000091.1 GCA_020443005.1 Pseudomonadales bacterium | reverse complement strand
CAGCAATGTGGCGGCCCTGGTGAGGGATGTGCTTTCAGATTTGATGGCGTTTGGTACCAGTGATCGTGTTCGCGATCAAATTAACGAACTGCTGGGTACCATGGCCTGTCATGCGTCTGTACGCGCAAACCGTCGACTGAGTCTGCCTGAAATGAATGCCCTGCTCAGGGATATGGAAGCGACAGAACGAAGCGGGCAGTGTAATCATGGTCGGCCCACCTGGGCCCAGGTGACACTTGCCGAGCTGGACAAGCTGTTTTCGCGTGGGCGTTGACAGTGGAACCGGCTTTCGTCGGCTTAAGTTTTCCTTAAGAAAGAAATCATAGACTGCATACTGTGGAATTGAAGTCTGTATGAGGTTTTTATGTTTTCATCCCGTCAAGCACTGTTACCTGCCCCCCTCAAACCGGTTTTTTATTCGGGTGCAAGCAACAGTGCCCGTTTGATTCTGGCCGGGCGTGACCATGACAAAAAAAGTCGGCTTGAGCACTTTGTCTACAATACCTTCTATAGCCATTACGGGGCGAGGGTCAATCATTTCATGCCCTTGATGCTGGCATTCGAGCAGAATGATATTCTGGCCGTCGCTGGTGTCCGAAGTGCTTGTGGCAGTCACCTTTTCCTTGAACAGTATCTTGATGCCCCGATTGAAAAACTGCTCTCTGGTTTTTATGGGCGGCCTGTTTCGAGGGAAGGTATTGTCGAGATCGGCAACCTTTCTTCTACCTGCCTTGGTTCGGCGAAGTTTCTGTTTGTTGCCCTGGCCGCTTTGCTTCATCAGGCAGAGGCCCAGTGGGTGGTCTGTGTGGCAAACCCTGCAGTCAGGGCTATTTTCAGGAAAATGAAGCTGCCTTTTGATTGTGTGCAAAGTGTCGACAAGGCGCGATTGGGCAAAGAGAGTGAGTTATGGGGCAGTTATTATGATGCCGGTTGTTGTTTGATGGTGGCCAGTGTCGCTGAATGCGTGGCGGCTTTGTCAGAAAACCCGAACATACAAAAAGAATGGCAGTCTTCCCTGAGCCAGACCCGTATTTCGCAAAGTGCGCCTGGCCATTGGCAGGCACTGATGTCTGACAGGGTTTACTGATTGTTATGCTGGAATACCTCGAGCGGGCAGCGCTCGACAGGCAGGCGCTGGTTGTCCGGCAAGGTGAAAATATCAGTGCTGCAGAGGTATCAGAGCGCGCAGGGCGCTGTGCAGACTGGTTGATTCAGCAAAAGACACCGGTTGTTGCCTTCACACTTGAAAACAGCCTTGACTGGCTTGCGATTGATTTTGCCTGTATGAAAGCAAAAAAAACAGCCTTGCCCATTCCGGATTTTTTTTCCCCGCAACAACGACAGCATGCCCTTCAGAGTAGCGGCTGCACTTTGTATATCAGTGGTTTCCCGAAGTCCGGGCAGTCGATTGTCGAAGCCGAAAGGTCTTCTGCTGTAACCCCGGTTTCAATACCGGGCTTGATAGAATCGGTGCGGATTCAGCGGTTTGCCCATGATCCTGTTGTCATCCCCGCTGACACAGCCAAAATCACCTTTACATCCGGTTCCACTGGTAACCCCAAGGGAGTCTGCCTGTCTGATGCATTACTGACACAGGTGGCGACTTCCCTGGCACAAGTGCTTGGCGACCTTCAGTTGCGAAGACACCTTTGCCTTTTGCCATTGGCGGTCTTGCTCGAAAATGTTGCCGGTTTATATTGTGCGCTGATAGCGGGTGGGGCCTGCATTTTGGCCAGTGGGGCACAAACAGGTTTCGATGGTGCCGGAAAGTTCAATGCAGAAACCTGCAAGCGTTTTATCGCTGAAAGCAAGCCTGATTCACTGATTTTATTACCCCAGCTTCTGCATGCGCTTCTGGAGCATGAGGATGTTCTCTGGGCGAAATCACTCCGGTTTATTGCTGTTGGTGGCGCTGCTGTACCGGAAGCATTGATGTTGCGGGCAGAGAAACTGGGGCTGCCTGTTTATCAGGGGTACGGGCTCAGCGAATGTGGTTCTGTGGTCAGCTTGAATTTACCCGGCAGTAGCATGAAAAACAGTGTTGGAAGGGCCTTGCCACATGTGAAGACGCGTGTCGACACTACCGGTGAGCTGTTTGTCAGCGGGCCTAAATTTTCCGGTTATCTTGGCGATAATCCTCCTGTGCTTTCTGACGGGAATGATGAGTGGCTGGCAACAGGTGATATTGTTGCCATAGAGGATGCGTTTCTTTATATCAAGGGGCGCAGCAAAAACCTGATTATTACATCCTATGGCAGGAATATTTCACCGGAATGGATAGAAAGCAGCCTGTTATCGGCGCCACAGATTCTTCAGTGCATGGTGCTTGGCGAGGGGCGTACATCATTGGTCGCCTTGTTGTATGTGGCTGAAAACACGACACAAGCGGACATTGGAAATGCTATTGAAAAGGTAAACAGTGGCCTTCCGGATTATGCGAAAATTTCCGGCTGGCATACTGTCAAAGAGCGGTTTTCGGTGGCGAATGATTGCCTCACTGCCAATGGACGCTTGCGTCGCGAGAAGATACAGGCATATTTTGCCGACGACATTGCAGCGCTTTTTGCGGAAAAAACATTTGCGGGTTGATGGGCTTAAAACAGGTTTTTACGGAGGTGACAGTATGAGTTTTTATGAGCAATTGGTATTGGCGACTGAGCAACATCGCCGTCATGTGTTTGAAGCCCCGCTGGTGACAGCGGCACTTGCTGGCAACATTTCACTGGAAACCTATGTTGCCTTCCTTACCCAGGCTTACCATCATGTCAAGCATACTGTGCCGTTGTTGATGGCAACCGGTGCCCGGTTACCGGAAAGCCATGAATGGTTGCGTGAAGCTGTAGCAGAATACATTGAGGAGGAATGCGGTCATCAGGAATGGATTCTCAACGATATTGACGCCTGTGGTTTTGACAAGGAGGCTGTCAGGCGGGGTCAACCCTCAATCGCCACTGAATTGATGGTAAGTTATGCCTACGATCAGGTTAACAGGGTCAACCCCTTGGCTTTTTTCGGGATGGTGCAGGTTCTGGAAGGCACTAGCATCAAGGCGGCTACACAGGCAGGGCAGGCGATAGAAGCTTCACTGGGTTTGCCGAAGAAGGCTTTTTCCTATTTGTATTCACATGGAGACCTTGATCAGCAGCATATCTGTTTTTTTGAAAAATTGATGAATCGTATTGATAACAAGGATGAGCAGGAGGTGATAGTTCACAGTGCGCAGGTTTTTTATAAACTCTATGGCGATATCTTTCGCTCAATTGAAGTGCGTGACCGGGATAACCGTTTATTGGCTGGAGAGGTGAATGATGCAGCCTGACAAAATGCGTGTTGTACTCACCGGGGCAACGGGCGGTATTGGCAGCGAATTGGCCCGGCAACTTTATTCACGCGGCGCCAGCCTGCTTCTGGTAGGTCGAAATGAAATTGCGCTGGAAAACCTGAAAGCACAACTGGGTGAGCGTGTTCAGGTTTGTTGTGCTGATATTACATTGCATGAAGACAGGCAAAAACTGGTGAATGCCTCGTCGGCTTTTCAGGCAAATGTGCTGGTTAATAGTGCCGGCATGAATGTATTTTCATTGCTTGAAGATAATGACGAGAGCGATGTAGAAGCTGTTTTTTCGCTCAATGTGGTATCCGTTATTGCACTCGTCAGGGCTATGTTGCCATCACTGCTTGAACATCGTCCCGCACTGCTTGTTAATGTTGGTTCCATCCTGGGAAGTATCGGTATGCCCGGTTATACGCTTTATTGTTCCAGCAAGTTTGCCCTGCGTGGTTTTACCGAAGCACTGCAACGCGAATATGCCGACACGCAAAACCTGATCATAAAATATATTGCGCCCAGAGCAACAAAAACAGCGATTAATTCAGCGTCGGTGTGTGCAATGAACAGCGAACTGGGTAATGCGATGGATGAGCCTGCGGCTGTTGCAAGTGAAATTATCGATTTTATGTGTTCTTCCGGAAATATGCGCTTTATGGGTTGGCCGGAAAAACTCTTTGTCAAAATAAATGCCGTCTTGCCGGCTATGGTCTCCGGATCTTTTATGAAACAATTGCCGGTGATTCGTCGATATGCCCGGCAGGAGCGGGGCACTGGCAGCTAGAAAAAGCGGTAATCTGCCCGACCAATCGCTGACAGCCAATTTTCCGGAATCATTGATTATGCGCGTTTTACTGGTAGAGGACGACAGTTTGCTGGGCGAAGGTCTGGAAACGGCGTTAACCCACGAGAACTATCAGGTTTACTGGTGCAGAACAGCTGCAGAAGCACTGAAGGTTGTCGACCTGCAGGTCTTTGACCTGTTTGTGCTGGATATCGGTTTGCCGGGCGGGATGGATGGCTTCGGGTTGCTGGAAAACTTGCGCAAAAAACAGCACAGACAGCCTGTCCTGTTACTGACAGCAAGAGACAGCAGTGCCGATAAGGTCAAGGGGCTGGATGCCGGTGCAGATGATTATCTTTCAAAACCTTTTGACCTGGATGAGCTGCTGGCGCGTTTGCGTGCCTTGCAACGCCGGGCGGTCAATCGTGAAACCACGGTGCTGAATTATGGTGCGGACCTGAAAATAGACACGCTGGATCGCTCCGTGACTTATCGGAATCAACCGGTATCGCTGTCGCGTCGTGAATATGACCTTCTTCTCTTTTTACTTGAACATCAACGGCAGATCTTTTCCAAAGAGCAACTTGAGGAGCGGCTTTACGCCTGGGGAGATGAAGTGGCGAGTAACGCTGTTGAAGTACACATACACAATATCCGTAAAAAGATTTACAGTCAGCTGATTGTGACCGTCAGGGGTGTGGGGTATGTGATTCGGGATATCGAGCCATGATCAAGACCGGTCAGTCCATTCGCTCCTTTTTGTTGTTTTCACTGTTGGCTTCCATCAGTTTTGTCACGCTGATTGCAACGCTCTGGGGCTATATTGAGAGCAAACACGAAGTAGAAGAGCTATTCGATGCCCAGCTGGCGCAATATGCCCGCGTTCTCAATGGCACCCTTAGGGCAAAACTCGACCATCAACGCCTCATCGGCAATGACGATGTGCTTGTTGTGGAGGCCTGGCACTCGGACGATACGCTGGAAGACGGTGAAGAGTATGGTGAGGGTGGGCATAAGTACGAAAAAAAAATCTTCTTTCAGGTCTGGTCCGGAAACAGGTTGCTGGCGCGTTCGGATAATGCGCCCCAATCGGCATTGTCAAAGCTGAAACCGGGCTTTTCAAGCTATCAGGATGGCAGTCATGACTGGCGGGTGTTTGTGCTTGTTCCCGGCCAGAATGTGCAATTTGTGGTTGCCGAGAGAGATGATGTTCGTGATGAGCTTGCTGAAAAAATAGCGATTGAAGCGTTTTTTCCTGTGGTATTTGGTGCGCCATTGCTGGCCTGGCTGATCTGGCTGATCGTTGGCAGGGGCCTGTTTCCGTTGAAGGCCATTGCGATGGAGTTAAGGAGCAAGAAAGCGTCCGACTTGCAGCCCCTGGACAGCAAGGATGTGCCGGATGAACTGCTTGAACTGGTTATTGCCATCAATGCACTGTTCAAACGGCTGCAGAATGCGTTTGATCGTGAGCAGCGATTTACCTCGAACGCCGCGCATGAATTGAGAACACCTTTGTCAGGCATTCTTTTGCATGCCCAAAGCGGGCAAAAGCAACAGGCGCTCGACGCCAAAAACCAATCGCTCTGCCAGATTGAAAAAGGTGCAAAACGCGCCAGCTATATTGTTGAACAGCTGCTGGTGCTGGGGCGCCTGGAAGGGCAAACAACCCATCATTTCAGCGATATTGATCTGGTGTCTGTGTGTGCTGATGTTTGTGAATCCTTGCGATTAAAGGCGGCACAAAAACAGCAGGAATTATTGTTGGTGCCATCTGCTCCGGTGTTTGTGCAGGGGGTCGAGATGGCATTGATGATGCTGGTGAGGAATCTGGTCGAGAATTCGCTTCATCATACGCCGGAATACAGTCGGGTTATGGTTGATATTTCTGTTGTGGGTGAAAGGGTTGAATTGAGCGTCATGGATAACGGCCCGGGTATTCCTGAACATGTTCGTCATCAGGTTTTCGAGCGTTTTTACCGTGTGAACGGTGACAGAAGCGGCGATGTCTCAGATAAAGGTGCGGGTTTGGGTATGGCGATTGTAAAAGAGATTGCCGAACAGCATGGTGCACAGGTTAAACTCGAGGATAATCCGGGGGGCGGTTTGCTGGTTATTGTCAGCTTTCCCTGTATTCGTGTTCACCCGGCGTAGCCAAGCTGATAGAATGCGCGCCACCATTTTTTTCTTCTGAACTCACCTGTCGGGTTATCCGTGCCTGTTGATCCAGCCAAAGAAAAACGCGCAGTCGTTTCCCTGTCGAGCCTTTATATACTTCGTATGCTGGGCTTGTTTATGGTCTTGCCCGTCTTGTCGCTGCATGCGGTTGAATACCGGTACAGCACCCCGGCCATGATCGGGCTGGCTTTGGGCGCTTACGGTTTTACCCAGGCTTTCTTGCAAATACCCTTTGGTTTGCTTTCCGACCGAATCGGGCGAAAGCCCGTCATCATTGGTGGCCTCTGTCTGTTTGTTGTCGGTAGTGTAGTGGCCGCCATGTCCGAGACCATTTATGGTGTTATCGCCGGGCGTTTTCTCCAGGGTAGCGGGGCGATAGCCAGCACGCTGATGGCACTCTTGTCAGACCTCACCTCCGAACAGCATCGCACCAAGGCCATGGCTTCTGTGGGGGCCAGCATCGGCGTATCTTTTGCAATTGCGCTGGTGCTGGGGCCGGTAATCAGCAGCCATGGTGGCATGAGCAGTATTTTCTGGGCGACAGCCCTTTTTGCCTTTGCCGGTATTCTGGCGGCTGTTTTTATTGTGCCCACGCCCAAAAAATCCAGAGCCCAGCCGGATGCCATTGCAGTGCCCTCACTGGTAGTCAAGTCTTTGCAAAACCCGGACCTGATGAGGCTGAACCTCAGTATATTCATGCTGCACTTTATTCTGATGTCATCGTTTGTAGTGGTGCCGGTAATTCTTCGGGATCATTTGGGTATCGCGGCAAACCAGCATTGGAAAATCTACCTCATGATTCTGGGGTGCTCTTTTCTGGCCATGTTGCCATTGATGATCGTTGCCGAGAAAAAACGCAAAATCAAACCCGTCTTCCTTCTCGCCATTGCCGGTTTGTTCTTGTCGATGATTATGCAGGTCTTTGCGATGGATTATCGACAGTTAATGATTGCTGCACTGTTTCTTTTTTTTCTGGCATTCAATCTTCTTGAGGCGCTTTTGCCTTCACTGGTCAGCAAAATGGCTTTTTCCGGCAGCAAGGGCACTGCCATGGGGCTATATTCCAGTTGCCAGTTTCTCGGGGCTTTTCTTGGGGGTGTCAGTGGCGGCTGGCTACATCAGCATTACTCGCCTGCACTGGTTTTTACAGCGTGTTCGCTGATGATTACTCTCTGGTTTGCTTTCGCCTGGTCATTGCGGCCGCCACGCTATTTTGTGAATCTGGTGATGCACCTTGAGCAACCGATCGACGATGACGGTCGTTTATATCAACAGCTGCTTGATGTGGAAGGTGTTGTCGATGCGCATATTGACGCTGAAAACCGCAAGATCTTTCTCAAGGTTGAGGACGGTTGCCTGGACATTCCCTCCCTGCGCTTGCTGGGCGTTCAACCGGCTTGAGTATACGGCAAATTCTCCCCGGCTTGAGGTGTTGTGAAGCGGCGCTTGATGTTAAGCTTGCGAAGCGGAGCCGGGGGTGGCTTTAGGGTCGGTGCGTTGCGCCGATCGGCAATACACCGGATTTTTTAGGCGGTGATCCATTCGCGGACAAAAGACAGTGGTTTCTATTTGACTTCAGCGTCAGCTTTTGACTGAATGGGCGCCACAATACGCAAGGAAGGTTTTCAGGTTTTTCGCCTGACGAATCAGTAAATGTACAGGGACCCGGAAATTTTACAGTTTCCATTGACAGATTGGAGAGGAAAAGAACATGGCAAGAGGTGTTAACAAGGTTATTCTGGTGGGTAATTGTGGACAGGATCCTGAATCCCGTGCGGCGAACAACGGTGCAACTATTACCAATATCAGTATTGCCACCTCTGAAAGCTGGCGCGACAAGGCAACCGGTCAGCAACAGGAAAGAACAGAATGGCATCGTGTGGTGTTTTTTAACCGCCTTGCTGAAATTGCCCGCGATTACCTGAAAAAGGGCTCGAAGGTTTATGTTGAAGGTTCGCTCAGAACACGCAAATGGACTGACCAGCAAGGCCAGGATCGCTACACGACTGAAATTGTCGCAAATGAAATGCAGATGCTGGATAGCCGGGGTGGCAGCGACTATGCACAGGGCTCAGGCGCTCCTTCCCAAGGTGCAAGCCAGCCGGCGTCTGCTCCCCAGCAAGGTGCAGCACCCAGTTTTGATGATTTTGATGACGATATTCCGTTTTAATAAGATAATCACGCATGTTAGACCAACCACAAACCCACTTATCCAGTGGGTTTGTGATTTTTGGCCGATTTGTAAAGTGAAGTTGAGCAGGTTTTCATTTTTTACGGTTAATCAAGAGTGTACGGCAGTTGAAATTACTGGTTTTTGGTAAGGACAGTCAGGTTGGGCAGGCGCTCTGTAATCGCTTGCGCCTTGAATCCATTGCTTTTGAATCGCTGAAGGCCGGTGATACGCTGATTGCCGACACCGACTCCCTGCAATGCCTGTTGAGGGAGTGGCAAATCGATTTTGTGATCAATGTCGATCACTTCGACGGCTTTCTGCCCTCAGGCCGAAACCAGTCCGAGCTGGAACAGCGACATGTTATCAACCCGCAGTATCTGGCGAGAGTCTGTGAAAAGTGCGAGATCCCGTTAATCCACCTTTCAGATCATCAGGTGTTCAGTGGCCAGGAAGATATGCCCTACAGGGAGGATGCCGAGGCAGATGCCATGACCGCTTATGGCGTTACACGCTGGCAAGGCGAATTATCCGTTCAGCGGTTTTGTTCCCGTTATCT
>JAGRJA010000090.1 GCA_020443005.1 Pseudomonadales bacterium | reverse complement strand
TACCGAAAAATTGATTGTTCAATCATGGCGGGTGTATTTAGGTCTTTCATGCTATTTGCCGAAGCGGGAGTGAGGCTATTATTACTTCTTAACCGTGTTGTGCAAAGCCCCGGGGCCTAAATAGCCTAAAACGAAAAACCCGGCTTTTCACCGGGCTTTCCTTGTTCGGTCGGGAGTGTCTGTTGATCCATCGGGGGCATGCGAAAAACTAGAAGCTGTGATCAGCGGCGTCGGGTTCCAGTTTTTCAATGCCGATATTCTGTGCCAGTTGTTCGATCAGGCGTGTTTGATCGACCAGTGCTGTGATGGCATCCGAAATGATTTTGTAACCTTTTTCATTGCCTTCAGCGATCATCTGGTCGAAGGCCATTTCGCCGGATTCTGCGCTGTCGACCATAACTTGCAATTTTTGTTCAGTATTTTCAAACGCCATCGAAAGTTTTTGATGAAGCCCGGGATTTTTTGCTTGTATCAGATCGTCGATTGAAAAACCCTGAATCAGCTCACCGTTGATTCGGCGGTAATTTCCTTCGTAAACATTACGAATGCCTTTAGCGTCGTAAAAATGTGCGTTATGGGTGTTGTCACTGAAGCAGTCCTGTTCGTCTTCAGGTGAATTGGCTTCCAGCGCCACTTTCATTCTTTCACCCGCCAATTCACCCAGTGAAAGTGAGCCCATGCCAAACAGGATTTTGGTGAGAACGGTGTTTTCATCTTCTGAAAAAAGCTGGTGGCGATAATTATCCGGTTTGTTTTCTTGCCACTGTTCTGTCATGTACTGCAGATTTTCGATAAGCAGGCGAGTGGCTGATTTCAGGTAGGCTATCCGGCGGTCGCAGTTGCCGTGAGTACATTGTTCGCCTGTTACAAAGTCGGTATAAGGGCGGTTGCCGGCTCCGGCATCTGTACCGTTGAGATCTTGTCCCCAAAGCAAAAATTCAATGGCGTGATAACCCGTTGCAACATTCGCTTCTGAACCACCCAATTCGTTGAGGTCCGAGAGCAATTCGGGTGTGATCTCGGTAAGGTCTATCGAGTCGCCACCGATGGTCAGTGTACGATTGGCGATGATATTGGCTGTTGCGCCGATGTTACCCATTTCATGGTTGTAGCCTGCTGAAACATAGTCAATCAAACCCTCGTCGAGCGGCCAGGCATTCAGTTCACCCTCCCAGTCATCAACGACAGGGTTGCCAAAACGGAAAACTTCACTTTGCAGATAGGGAGCACGGGCGGCTTTCCAGGCATTTCTGGTTTTTTCCAGACCTTCAGCTGTGGGTGCCTGAAGAAAGTTGTCTATTTCAGCGTCGAGCTTTTCAGCGGCGATAAGTGCGTCTTCAAAGACAGCATGGGCGATATCACTGTATTGTTTTATCACTTTTTGAGTGTCGGTTTCTGCAAGGGAAGCCATGCTGAAAAAACTCAAAGCGAGGATGGATAATAATTTCTTCATACCTTGTTGATCTCCGGGTATTGTCAATGTGGTCGATAGCGGGGAAGGGGCCTTTGGATCATTGCTTGATCAAAATGCCCCCTTTTCGCTGTTTTCGAGTCAGGGCTCTATGCCATTCCATTGCCTGACAGCTTACAGTGTTCAGAATTCCGTGCTGAGTTGAAAGAGCAGGTTATTTGCTTTTTCTCCTGTACCACCTTTTGCAACTGAGTAATCATGATCCCGAAAATACTCCAGTGATAGCCCGATATTTTCCACCACCTCTGTGCCAAATGAGATGGAATGCCTTTTTCGGGGCAAACCCAGGAAAAGCGTATCATCTGTTTCTTGCGCTGAAAGAGCCCCCACCCACTCGCGGTTAAAGGCTTCGAGGCGGTGTGAAAGCTCCAGTTGCCAAGCCTCGGGTGATTTTTGCACACTTGACCCGGCAGCAATCATGCCGGCATCGGTGTTTATTCGCGTTACATCATTCTGGCTGAAACCACCGCTTGAAAGCATTTCGGCAACAAGCCGCGTGTCGCCCATTTCAAGGTAAGCATGCAGTGTATGCGCTTCGATATTATCCCTGAGGATCTGTCCACCGCTAAAGTCGGACAGAAGGTCGCTGATGGCGTCGCTGTCAGCGAGATTGTTAATGTAATCAATACCAATGCCGGCTGTATCGTTGTAATACCCCAATCTCCCGCCAAAATTATGGATGACATCGTTACTGGTGCTGTCGTGATCAATATCTCCGTTGAAAGCATAAAGGTTTGCTGTAAAGCCTTTATGCGCCCATGAGAGTACAGCCGCGGTTTCCCGTGTTTCTGCAATTTCCAGTGTCAGGGGGTCGTTGATCATACTGCTTTCATATAAACCGAAGGGCAAATACTGTTGACCAAGCGTCAGTGAAAAAGGCGTTTTATCGGTATTACCAAAATGTATAAAAGCAGTATCGATATCCAGATTGCTATCGTCTTCTTCATAAAGCGCCGTGATGACAGCTGTGGTATAAGGGTTGACAGAAACGGCCAGTTCCATTTCCACGCTGGCTACAGTCATATCCGAGTGGTCGTCTCCTGTATAGCCCTCGCTGTAGGTGCCTTCC
>JAGRJA010000089.1 GCA_020443005.1 Pseudomonadales bacterium | reverse complement strand
GGTAGGTTCGTCGATCGTGAGTGCAGGCAAGGCTTCAGGTACTGCCGGATCACAAAGGGTATCGGAAATATTCAACTCATCGATACCGGTGACACAAACAATATCCCCGGCCTGTGCTTCCGGCACCTCATTGCGCTCGAGCCCGTGATAGCCCATCACCTGTAAAATCTTGCCCTTGCGGCTCTTGCCCTCATGATCGATGATCACGACCGGGGTATTGGTCTTAACCCGACCACATGTAATACGGCCAACACCGATAACACCTACATAACTGTTATAGTCGAGCGCAGAAATCTGCATCTGGAAAGCGCCATCGGGGTCGACCTGCGGAGGCGGCACCTTGTCGATAATCAACTGAAGCAGACTGTCCATGTTGTCATCCATGGCGTTGTAATCCATGCCGGCAATACCGTTAATGGCAGAAGCGTACACAACGGGAAAGTCCAGCTGCTCATCCGTGGCACCCAGCCGGTCAAACAGGTCAAATACCTGATCCATCACCCAGTCCGGCCGCGCGCCATCGCGGTCAATCTTGTTGATAACCACAATCGGGCTCAAGCCCTGTTCAAAGGCCTTCTGGGTCACAAAGCGGGTTTGGGGCATCGGCCCATCGACAGCATCCACCAGCAGCAGAACAGAATCCACCATCGAAAGGACACGCTCCACTTCACCACCAAAATCGGCGTGCCCGGGTGTGTCGACGATGTTGATGCGGTAATCATTCCAGGTAATTGCCGTATTTTTGGCAAGAATGGTGATGCCGCGCTCCTTTTCCTGGTCATTGGAATCCATAACCCGTTCCGAGCCAACATCCTTGCGGTCCAGCGTACCTGACTGCTGCAGGAGTTTATCAACCAGTGTGGTTTTACCGTGGTCAACATGGGCAATAATGGCGATATTTCTGAGATTCTGGATCATGGGATGAATGACTGGCCGAAAAAAGGCGCGATTATACGCCGAGCCAGGTTCAGAGCGAAGCAGAATTTAAGGCGAGACGCGGATTCGTTGGCCGAAAATCAGTCTTTGGTCGAATCCCAGAGTGGAACACCGAGAAAACGCGACAATTCATCGGCGTCTTCGCGCAATTTGTGTAATGAACCGTGATCAACAACATTAAGCCGCTGCCCGTCATCCATCACCAGATTGAGCTCATAACTGTAATAGCTGCTTTTATCACCACGCACATACTCCCGCAAGATCTGCAGTGCATGAATTTCCTGAAGGTAAACCCACTCCTTGTAGCGTGAAACTGACTCAAGGTTTTCAGGTGGTTTACGGGTAGACCAGTACAGGCCCAGATTGCGATCAAATACCCGCGGTCGCGACAGGCTCCGTAACAGAAACACACCCACTCCCGCAAAAACGCCCCCGACCAGCAGGGGCAGCAGCATTTGCAGTGAGGGCTGCCCACCGTGCTCCTGCCACATCTGATAGACAAGAAAAACCGATATGCCGATACCCATCCCCAAAAAGACCGATGCAAACGCTTTGGCGCCCAGGGTCATCACAAAATGCCGGCAACCCGCCCGACCTTCCTTCAGCCGGTGGGTGCAGATATTGGTACCACCGCTGGCCAACGCCACCCACTCTGTTTTCTTTGCCACAGGGTCAGACATCCAGGGCCAGTCGCGCGAAGGCACCTTTTCCTCTGGCACCAGCTTACGAACCATTTTTCTGAAAAACGCTTTCATGTTATTTCACTCGCACGCTTGACTCACACCGTATACCTGAGCACTGCCCTGCAATCTGCCGGCATTCAACGCTCTCTATTCATAACGGGAAACACAAGGCAGCAAACCCTGTAAACAGCTGTCATACCAGTCATGGGTATCACGCTGCCACTGATGCAATACCGTTCTGTAAAACGCCAGCTGCTGCCGGTATTGTTCGTCTTCCGACAGGTTCCACAAAGAATACGGGTCCTTCTCTACATCGAAGAGCTCTTCTTCCGGAACCGGGGAAAAACACCAGGCTTGTGACTTGTCCAGAGCGCCTTCATGGTACAGTTTTGCCATTTCACTCGTCATTTGCCCCAAAGAACAAACTGCCGTTTCGGGAAGATCGTTGCGGATATATAAAAAACGGGCATCGCGAACGGCACGCTTTCTGATTTTGAGATGGGCATGGGTGTTCTGTTCGGCAAAAATGTACCGATTGGGTTTGCTGTTTTTTTGCCCCAGCAAGATTTCACGAAAACTGTGGCCGGGCAATTCCGCAGGAACCGGTAAACCCGCCAGGTCGAGCAAGGTAGGAGCAATATCAACCGAGGAAACCAGATCAGGCGCAACAGCAGCCGCCTTTATCACTTCCGGCCAGCGCACAATCAGGGGCGTTTTAATGCCGCTGTCAAACAGGGTCAGTTTTGAACGGGGGAAAGGAGCGCCATTATCAGACATCAACAGCACAACCGTATTTTCGGCCACGCCCTGCCGAGCGAGCTCATCAAGCACCTGACCGATATAACCATCTGCCCGACTAATCTCATCGTAATAAGGGACAAGGGCTTGCCGGACAACCCGGGTATCCGGCCAATAGGGCGGCAGCTTTACATCTGAAAAACGGTGGCCCTGCCCTTTGGGCAAGGCATCGTGTGGCAAATGAGGATCCATCGCCGCCAACAGAATAAAAAACGGCTTGTCGGCAGGGCGTTGCTGTAGAACTTTCAGCCAGTTTTCCGTACCGGCCGCGTCATCTTGTTTCAGGTGTTCAAAAACATCCAGCTTGCTGCCGGATTCCGGGCCAAGGTGCCACTTGCCTGCCCCCGCCGTAAAATAGCCCGCCTCTCGCAAATATTCGGGAAACAGTTTTTTTGTCATCGGCAATACATCACCCAAACGCAGTGCACCGCTATTGTGAGGGTATTGCCCGGTCAGAATGCTGGCCCTGCTCGCCGTGCAAGAGCTGGTCGTCAGAAAAGCATTATCAAAACGCATACCGTTTTCAGCCAGCTGATTGATATGCGGTGTTCTTATCAGCCTGTTGCCATAGGCACCCGAGTCCTCCCAGCCCCAGTCATCAAGTATGATCAATACAAAATTCGGTTTGGCCGGCAAGGCACACAAGGGCCCACTGCCCAGCAAAAAGATTGACAGTAGCGCGTTACGCATCAGGGCAGTGAGTGTCCTCATATTTTTTTCATTCCCCTCTCCTTCAAGGTTCGATGCCTCCCTTATCAAGGCTACAGAAATCGAGCACCGGCACCCTGCTTCACCGGAACCCGGCAATATAGCGTTTATCAATGAAGTTCTTCCATCGCCAGACCCATTTTCCAGCTACGGAAAACCCCCCGCGATTAGCCAGTGCATACCGGTTGCCCAGGTTCAGCAAAGCCAAATAGGCCGACTGGGGGCGGTATGTTTCCAAGGGTTCAGCCCGCATGGAATGTTTCAGGTTGCTGGCCAGAACCCGCCCTTGCCTGACGGCATAAACACCGGCTTTCGGGCATGGCTGCCCCAACAGGGACACCGCATCACCAGCGGCAAATACATTCCCGAAACCTGCAACCTGTAGTGAGGGCTCTACCTCGATAAAACCCTCCACATCACACCGGAATGGAAAATTGTCAGCCGCAACGGCACTGTGAGCACCCGCTGCCCAGAAACACTTGTCAAATGCCTGCTCATCACCCGAAACCGCTATCAATCGACCACGCTCAATGGCTGCCACTTCAAACCCGCCTCGACAAACAATACCGCTTTTCCGCAATAGCGCCGCCACCCTGTTTCGCGTCACACGATTGAAACCCTGCAAGGCTTCTGCCTGTTTGCCGAGCAATATCACTTCAGCGGTTCTGGTCGGCACCGATGAAGATGCCGGGGAACGGCCGGAAAAAAAGTGCTGCATCGCAAAAGCCAGCTCCACGCCTGCCGCACCATTCCCGACAATAACAATTCGACGGGAGCCAGCGCCGGTATTTGCTAACAAGCTCGACCAGGCCCGCAGCAAGCCCTCAACCGGTTTAACCGGCACAAGCCCTTGATACCGACCTGACCCGGTGTGAGCCAGGTCGCCAACCGGGAGGGACTGGCTGCCCGTATTGATCGATAATACATCGTAGTCAAAGTGTAAAAGCGCTTTCTGCCCGTCGAGCAACCTCCCGCCTTCTGCCACTTGAGCAAGCACTGTTTGCGCCGCCGGATCAATCGACTTAACCATCGCACACTCAAACAGCACGCCGCAACGCTCACACAACGCCGCAATATCAATTGTCAGGTCGTCAAGCCGGTAATCCCCGGCAATGTAGCCCGGCACCATGCCTGAATAAAAACCTTGCCCGGATGCGCTCAGCAAAAGCACCTGCCACCCTTGGGGGATACCTTGCCTGAAGCTTTTGACGACCTCCAGATGGCTGTGCCCCGCCCCCACGAGCAACAATCGTTTCATCGTCCTGTTCGCCTCTCTGCCTGTCGACCACGCATCAATAGCGCAATTTAGCACGGAACACCTTTGGCATGGTTCAGAAAAAGGAAATGCGGTTTTTTGGTGTTTCGCCCTTGTGTTCTGTCGTGTATCACCTTTATGCTTCGACCCCTGTGCATTTTTAGTGCAAATACGCGCTGCGCACCAAAATCAACCATTTTGTCCAGTCACTAAAAAATTACCGAGGTTTCGTCCATGAAGATGATCACCGCCATCATAAAACCCTTCAAACTTGATGATGTTCGTCAGGCCCTTTCAGACATTGGCATTCAGGGGATGACCGTAGAAGAAGTCAAGGGATTTGGCCGCCAGAAGGGGCACACCGAGCTTTACCGCGGCGCAGAGTATGTTGTCGACTTTCTGCCTAAAATCAAATTACAACTGGCTGTCGACGACAGTCAGGTAGAGAAAGCTGTTGACGCCATTATCAACGCCGCCAATACCGGTAAAATTGGCGACGGCAAGATTTTTGTTGCCCCGCTGGAACAGGTTATCCGCATACGCACCGGCGAGACCGGTGCCAGCGCTATCTAGCCATTATAAGAAAGGAGCTCTTATGAAAACCTTATTCCGCCTCCTTGCAGGCAGCAGCCTTTTTTTGCCTGCCATCACGCTGGCCGATGAACTCAACGGCGCGGATACCGCCTGGATACTCACTTCAACCGCACTGGTTCTGTTTATGACCATACCGGGCTTATCACTTTTCTATGCCGGTCTGGTGCGCAATAAAAATGTGCTCTCGGTGCTAATGCAGTGCTTTGCCATCACCTGTGTCGCTTCAGTTGTATGGATGGTATGCGGCTACAGCCTTGCCTTTAGCGATGGCGGTTCGGCCAACAGCTTTATCGGAAGCCTCGACAATGTTTTTCTCGCCAATGTTGGTGAGGACAGCCTGTCCGGCACCATTCCCGAAAGTGTTTTTGTGATGTTCCAGATGACATTCGCCATCATTACGCCCGCTCTGATTTACGGTGGCTTTGCCGAGCGGGTCAAGTTTTCGGCAGTCATGCTGTTCAGCATTTTCTGGCTACTCGCCGTGTATGTTCCCGTCACCCACTGGGTATGGGGCGGCGGCTGGCTTGGTGAGCGCGGCTTGCTCGATTTTGCTGGCGGTACAGTCGTGCACATTACAGCTGCCGTGGCGGCACTGGTTGCGGCTGTGGTCATCGGCCCGCGTCGCGGCTTCCCGCAAACAGCCATGCCGCCTCACAACATGACCATGACCGTAACCGGTGCCGGGATGCTCTGGGTAGGCTGGTTCGGCTTTAACGCCGGTAGCGCACTGGCTGCCAACGGCGATGCCGGCATGGCCATGCTGGTAACCCATCTCTCTGCGGCGGCCGGTTCCATTGCCTGGATGAGCATGGAATGGGTCCGCTTTGGCAAGCCCTCGGTGCTCGGTATTGTTACCGGCATGGTCGCTGGCCTCGGCACCATCACACCTGCCAGTGGTTTTGTTGGCCCCGGTGGCGCACTGGTAATCGGCCTCACGGCTGGCGTGGTCTGTTTCTTCGCCACACAATTCATCAAGCGCACCCTTAAAATTGATGATTCGCTCGATGTATTCCCGGTTCACGGTGTGGGCGGCATGCTCGGCACACTGTTTGCCGGAATTTTTGCCTCTGACCAGCTCGGCGTTTTCAGTGGTCAGGGTTACAACGAAGGTATGACCATGGGCAGCCAGGTCGGTGTTCAGTTATTGGGCATTGGTGCCACCTTTGTTTATACAGCGATTGTCACCTTCATCCTGCTCAAGCTTGTCGGCATGATGGTCGGCGGACTCCGCGTTACAGCAGAGCAGGAAACCGAAGGCCTGGATATCGTGCTACACGACGAGCGCGGTTACGATATTTAACACTTGCCTTTCGTCAGGTAAAAACCGGCTTCGGCCGGTTTTTCTTTTTATGGCACAGCGCTCATTCAGGCGTTATGCTTTAGCCTATGTTTATTTCCAACAGCCAACGCTTTATTTTTGTCCACATTATGAAAACCGGTGGCACCAGTGTTTCATCCTGCCTTGCCGACACACTGGCATGGAATGACATCAGCCTTGGCGGCACACAGAAAGACACTCACAACAACGCTTTCTATCGCAAACAATTCGGTCTGGCCAAACATAGCCGCGCCGAGGCAATAGCCAGTGTAATTGGCCAGCAAACCTGGAATGACTATTTCAGCTTTGCCTTTGTTCGCCACCCTTACAGCCGCGCCATTTCGCTTTATCGCTTTGCAGCGCGGCTTGCAAACAGCAATGCCGACAAACCCGATGCACCCGCCAACAAAATGCCGATTGTGCAGGCCTTTAACAATACAGCAACATTTTCCGGCTTTATCGGACAGCTCAACGCTGAAAATGCGCTCGGCATTCAACTACAAAAACACTGGGTAACGGATAAAAACGGAAACACGATTGTCAATTTTGTGGGCCGATATGAAAACATTGGCGATGACTACCGATATATCGCTGAACGACTGCACTTGCCTCAACAACAGCTTCCCCAAAAAAACCCTTCCGGAAAAACTGCTGTACCGACACTGACCCATACCGATTACGATCTTTTGTTTGAATTATTCCGTGAGGATATCGCTTTTTTTGATTATGACGCCGAGTGGCGTTTGTGAGGGCGAACAAACGCCAAAGCAAAACGGCGACAAACCCAGTTTAAATTGAACCGGATTTTTTCATTTCCTCCATCAGTTTATTCATTGCATCCTGATTCTCATAAGCATTTTCCACTGCCTTGGCAAGCCATTTTCTTGCTAATTCATCGTCAATCGGTACACGGTATATTCCGTGAAAATGGTAATACGCCAGAAGAAACTGTGCACGAGCCAAGCCTGCTTCAGCAGCACTATTCAACAACTCGAGCCCCCTGCCCACATCCTGCCGAACGCCTGAACCTGTAATCAGCGCGATACCCAAATCACTTTTTGCAGTCAAACAATTTTCATCCTTGTCAATTGCCTGCCGGAACAGCGCTACAGCTTTTTCGAAATCCTGCTCTGTGCCAACACCTAGCCAATACAAGGCGCCAAGATCATTAACTACATCGCAAGTGCCCAGAGCGGAAGCCTCGGATATCAAGGCAAATGCCGCAGTGGGGTTTTTCTCTGCACCCTTGCCTTTCCAGTACATCCAGCCCAGCCTATGCTTTTGTTCAAGACTGCCGTTAAGTGCCATATTTACATACAGCTTATTCATTTTCTCCAGATACTCCCTGGCAAATTCACTGGTATCCGCATTTTTGGAAAAAATATCATAGGCCTTCATATAATTTACAGGCACACCCCAACCCATCAAATACATCAACGCAAGATTGTCTTCAGCGCCCTCATAACCCAATGCAAATGATTTTTCATACATCCTGAAGGCTGTTTCAAAATCGGTTGAAACCAACCCCCTCCTGTAAAACTCCCCCAACTGATTGTAGGCAAACTTGTTATTCAATGCTGCAGAACGCTGAAAAAATTCAAATGCCCGCGCATAGTCGACATCGACGCCATAACCCTCTTCATAAAAAACGCCAAGATTGTAAAGCGCAAAATCATGGTTCATTTCGGCCGCTTTCAAATACCACGCCAATGCCTGGTTGTAATCCTGCTCAACCCCCAGACCAAATCGGTACAAATTACCGATTTCGTTATAGGCTTTCGGGAAGCCTTCATCCGCCGCTCGCCTGTACAAGTCCATCGCCTTCCTGTAATTCACCGGCCGACCAACACCCTCCTCATACAACTTGCCCAGATAAAACAGATTGACAACTTCCCTGATCGTTTCAGGCTTATCGTAAAGCTGTTCGGCATAAAGGTAGGTTTCAGCAATGCTTTCTTCAGAAAAAAAGCGGTCTGCTTCCAGGTACAACAATGAACTTTCCACATCATCATACTGATAGCTAACACATGACGATAAAATCAGCAAAGCCAGAACTGCCAAAAAAAATTTGAACACCAGGTATTCCTTTCAATATAAAAACGCAAAATAACGACAGTGCCAGACTAACAATTTTACAATCTTGATACCATCGAAAAACCAGATCGAAAACAGCAGCCTTATTGCATGATAATGTTACTATTCTGCAAGTTTTCAGACAGACACATAGTCCCTATGTTTACAAAAATCAACAACACCAGAATCTACTTCGACATTGAAGGTGGCAAACTATCCCTCGAGGGAAAAGTCAGCAAAGAAAAACCGGTACTGCTTCTGATACACGGCGGCCCAGGCAGCGACCACCAGTTTTTCCGGGAATTTTTTCCACGCTTCGCAGATAGTGCACAAATTATTTATCTTGACCTGCGTGGCAGCGGCAACAGCGACACCAGCACACCGCAGCACTGGAACCTCGCACAATGGGTAAAAGACATCGAGGCTTTTTGCAGGGAGCTGGGCATTCATCACCCTGTCATTTTCGGTCACTCTTTCGGTGGCATGCTCGCCATGAAACTGGCCATCGACTACCCGGCACTTCCGGCATCCCTGATACTGGCACACAGCATCGGAAAGTTTGACATGCCCTCAATGCTGAAACGCTTTGAGCGCCTCGGTGGTGAAACAGCCATGCTCGCGGCGAAAAACTTCTGGATAAATCCCAACCCGGAAACCCTTGCCGATTTCAAAGTGCACGCATCACCCGTTTACAACCGGCGCTGGCCTAAGAATATTTTTGATATTTCCTCCCGTGTGAAAAACAATCCTGAAGTCTCCATGCATTTTTGGGCAGATGAAGGCCAGCAATTTGACCTGCTCGATCAATTGAAACACATTCAATGCCCCTGCCTGGTTTTCGGGGGCGACTCAGACCCTTTTTCCGGTGAAGATGACATCAAACTTATTGCCAATGCCTTGCCCGAAAAACATGTGGAAAACTTTATCCTGAAAGACTGCGGGCATTTTTTCTGGTGGGATGCTGCTGAAATGGCCTCAGAGAAAATTGAGGCGTTTTTTAAATCGGGGTCAGGGTAGTTCAGAGTGAACCCTATTTTTTGGCATTTAGCTATGACCTGACTGCCGATCAAGGACAAGTGTTGTAAATCCTGAAACATCCATAAGCCAGCTTTGTTGCTCGGCTGAATATGTGTTGTGTAACCCACGCGGAAGAACCAGTTGCAGTTTCTTTGATTGCATTTCGTCTGTTTGACTTTTGCTGATAGCTGCCTCAAGAGTGAGCAGATGTTTCCTTTCTATACGGTCTGCCTCAGCAAGAACCTGCCTCCATCTATCTTTGCAAGAAGATTTAACTCCCAACATTGTAAGACGCAAGGAATCAAAAGAACTGTCGTGGTATTCCTTTTCACCTGGAAAAATAAAATCAGGCTTTGATTTCTGCTCTGTGACAGGAGTTCTGGCGTATCGAATTCCGCACTCCTGAAAAAGAATTTCAAGATGATTTTCAAAAGCAAGACCCGCACGGCTCTTTCTTCTGTTTTGCACGGAGAGAGAAAAAGAAATAAAGCCGTCTACGTCACCATCAAAGCCCTGCGCCAATCTCTCACCAATAATGTGCTTTTCAAGTGTTCTGAACAGTATTT
>JAGRJA010000088.1 GCA_020443005.1 Pseudomonadales bacterium | reverse complement strand
CAATATGACTTAACAGCCCGGCACAAAGCGCAGTATGAACAGCCTCGTAGGAAGCAAGCGTATTGTTCACCCTGAAACCCGCATGCTGGCAGGCCAGTTTCAGCTGAAAATGCAAATCGCGCCACTCCCTCATGCGCATGTACGAGAGAAAGTTTTTCGAACACCACTTTCTCAACTGGTTCTGACTCAACACCTGTCGCTGTTGCTCAAAATCATTCCATAAATTCAGAAAGGCAATGAAGTCCGATTTTTCGTCCCGCCATTGCCGGTGCTGCTGATCGGCTACCTGTTGTTTTTCTTGTGGTCTTTCTCTCGGGTCCTGAATACTCAGGGCACTGACGATAATGAGCAATTCTGACAATGCCTCCGTTTTGGCTGCATGTATCAGCATTGCCGCATAACGCGGATCAACCGGCAAGCGGACCAGTAATCGGCCCGTTTTTGTTAACGCCCCTTTTTTGTCAATCGCGTTCAACTCTTCAAGCAGCTTATAGCCATCCCGAACAAGGCTTGAATCGGGGCTTTCAACAAACGGAAATTGCTTGATATTACCCAAACCAAGTGCGTTCATTTGCAAGATTACCGAAGCAAGGTTCGTTCTTAAAATTTCCGGCTCGGTAAATGGTGCGCGTTGAAGAAAATCATCTTCACTGTAAAGGCGAAAACAAACACCATCCTGAACACGACCGCAACGGCCTTTTCGCTGATTGGCGCTTGCCTGGGAAATCGCTTCAATCGGCAGGCGCTGTATCTGCGTCTTGTAATTATAGCGGCTTATTCTTGCGTAACCCGGATCGATAACATAGCGTATCCCGGGAACTGTCAGTGAGGTTTCAGCCACATTGGTGGCAAGCACTATCCGACGACCACGCTGAACCCTGAAAACTTTTGACTGCTCGACCGATGACAACCTTGCGTAAAGCGGCAGGATTTCAGTATCCCTCAGAGACGATGAATACTGTTTTGCCTTTTTCAGAGCAATGGCCGTTTCACGGATTTCGCGCTCCCCGCTCAGGAAAACCAGAATATCACCCTGACCCGGCCGCACCCGCCTGGCATCCATTTCCAGACAATGCTCAACGGTTTCAACAATCTGTTGTTGCAGGCTTTTGTCAGCTTCGTCATCTTCACAGGACGGTCGGTAAAAAACTTCAACGGGAAAACTGCGACCACTCACCTCTATAACGGGTGCATTGTCAAAATGCCTGGAGAAACGCTCGAGATCGATGGTTGCCGATGTCACAATCACTTTAAGCTCGGGCCTTTTTGGCAAAAGGTATTTGAGGTATCCAAGAAGAAAATCGATATTCAGGCTTCGTTCATGCGCCTCATCAATAATCAATGTGTCATATTTATTCAGAAAACGGTCTTGCTGGATTTCTGCCAATAGTATCCCGTGAGTCATCAGTTTTATCAGCGTTTTTTCATCGTCCGACCTGTCGTGAAAGCGAATCTGATAGCCCACCTGCACGCCGGGTATCACACGCATTTCTTCCGCAATTCTGCTCGCTACCGTTGTTGCCGCGAGACGACGAGGCTGGGTATGACCAATCATGCCGCGCATTCCCCTGCCCGCTTGCAAACAGATTTGTGGCAATTGTGTCGTCTTTCCCGACCCTGTTTCTCCGGCAATTACAAGCACCTGATGAGCCAAAAGCATTTCCCGGATTTCCTGCGCTTTTTCAGCTACAGGTAAACTTGTATTCAGCCTTATGTCAGGCACCGTGTTTTTGCGTGCGACAACCTGCCCAGCTGAACGATGATAATGTTCAAGCCAACGGGTAATTTCCCGGGTATCGGGCGTGTTTTCTTCAACTTTTTCGACAGTATTTTTTGAGGATTTACGGATTCTTGCCAGTTGCTTCTTCAGCGCAAACTGATCCCGTATCAGACAATTTGCCTCGATATCCTGTATTTGATAATTATTGATGTCATCGGGGTGAAAAGCCAAAACAGTTTCGCTCGATATTAAAACCGGAAGTTATAGCTTGAGTATTCAGGCAGGATAAACAAGCCGCTCATTTCATAGGGACAGCAAGGCAATGGTTTCGCGATTTTACTCACTGCTTCAACAACGGCGTGGATAATGCGCAATCTAACCCGTCGTGATTCCACCATCTATCGACAGCACGGCACCATTCACATAACGGGCTTCGTCTGAAGCCACATAGGCAACCATAGCGGCAATATCTTCAGGCTCTGAAAACCAGGGTAAAAAGTTATAGCGGTTTACCAGATCAAAATCGATACCTTCTGCCATTTCAAAGTTTTGAATCAAGGGGGTATTCACTGCTCCCGGGCAAATGGCATTTGCCCTGACACCGCGACGACCGAATTCCATCGCGAGTGATTTTGTCAGACCCACCAACCCATGTTTGGAAGCCACATAGGCTGCCACATAAGCCTGACCAATTTTTCCTGCTGATGATGCGAGGTTAACAATATTGCCTTTTGTTTTGAGCAATTGCGGCATTGCAGCGTGACAAAGATAAAATGGCCCGGACAAATTAACCGCCAGCATCTTGTTGAAATACTCGGGCGTCAAATCCTGAAAAGGCTTCATACCCCCGATACCTGCAATATTACAAAGCACATTCAGCCCGCCCCAGGCCTCAACCACCTCATTAACCAACGCGACCGATTGCGCAGGGTCAGTCACATCGAACACCGAAAAGGCAGCCGTTCCACCACCCGCTTCAATGAGCGATACAGTTTCATTCAAGGCCACTTCATTGATATCGGCACACCATACTCTGGCACCTTCTCCGGCCATCCGAATGGCTGTAGCACGACCAATCCCCGAGCCCGCACCTGTCACTATTACGCGTTTGTCTTCAAATCGTTCTTTCATGCTCAAACCTCGAATTATAAAACCTGCTTCAGTCAATTAACCGGCTTGTACTGCTTCAACACCCGGCTCGTCCCAAAATGCTCTCAAACGGCTTACCTTGCCACTCTCATCAAATACAAAATGATCAACAGGGTGAATGTTAAAACCACTACCATCCTGCATTCTGACTTTCATGGTAAAAACAAGTATCGCTTCGTTACCACACACTATCATTCGTTTGGCTGGTGTTGGCTCCAGCGTCAACATGCCATTATGTCCTTTATCCCAAAAATCCGACATCGCCTGTATGCCAACAATTTCCGGTTTGCCTACAGGATCTTCAAAAACCACATTATCGGAAAACAGGGACAACCATGCTTGCTTGTCTTCCTGTCGGTAACTTTCCAGATAATCGGCCAAGCGCTGCTCTATCACCTTTCGGTCCATTTTACTGCCCCCCCTTTTTTAACACCGTTATTCCGCTTCAAAGTTGATTGGCTACTGTCGAGCCCTGATCTATGGCTTTAACGATAAGCCCGAGCCCTGTGCAATCCCCGATGGCATGAACCTCGGGAACCAGCGCCTCCAGTTTTTCCAAAAATTCACTCGCCGCTACAGGCTCGCCGGCAACAATAACGGAATCTGCAGCAATATGTTTTTCGTGCTGCTTCGAGGCCGAAATAATAACACCTGTCGGCGTTATTTCCCTGACTGTCACTCCACTATTGACAACAACGCCCAATCTGTCCAGTTTGTCCATATGCTCAGCCCGGCGCTTTTTTCCCACTTCGGGCGCCAGACGGTTTGATGTTTCGAACAGATAGATCTTGCGTTTTCTGGCAGCCAGAAATTCAGCCAGCTCAAGTGCCGCGAGATCACCCCCGATAATGACAATACGCCGACCCAATGGCATCCAGATTCGGGTTAACATTCTCAAACGCGCCGGATTAATAAAGCGGCCAGCCCAGCCCGAAGAACAAAGAGCAATCATTTTTAAAAGCCAGGGAAATCGCCGATAACTTTCCGGTGACACATCACCTTTCAACAGCTCCCTGAGCATTTGCCCGGTGATGACATTTGGCAAGTGGTCACCGGGGATAGACTGTGTGACCAGTTTTGCGCCGGTAGCCAGAATGGCCACATCCGGTTTGACTTCCCGAATCAAGTCCTCGTCAACCTTTTTACCAAGATAAACTTTCACCGGCAAATCGCTTAACTGTTTTTTCAAATAATGCAGAATTGGCTCATTATCCTTATGCACTGTTGAAGCCAGAACCACAGAGCCGCCCAAGTGTAACTGCTGCTCATACAAGCTGACATGATGACCGCGCAGGGATGCTACTCTCGCTGCCTCCATACCGGCAGGTCCTCCGCCTATTATCATTACTTTTCGGGCTTGAGCGGTTCTCGCGTAATCAAGCTCATTCTCTCGTCCCGTCGAAGCATTCACTGCACAATTCAGCGTACCCCTTGCCATTGCGTCGATGCAGTTTTCACAAGACAGACAGTATCTGATGTCATCAAATTTCCCTGCTCTGGCCTTATTCGGCAATTCAGCATCAGCCAGAAACGGGCGCCCCATAACAATAAGGTCAGCCTGGTTAGCCTGAAGCACTTTTTCACCCTCGCGGGGATCATGGATACGCCCCACGACCATGACAGGAACATCAACAACCTGCTTGATGGTTTCGGCAATGTGCGCATTATAGGCAATGGGCTCCTGCCCACCGACAACAATCTGGCTAACCAGACGGTCACTGACACCCCCACTCATGTGAAAGGCATCCACACCGGCTTCGACCAGCATGGGCGCCAAACGCTGAATCTCATCCACATCCAGCCCACCGGGTGCGCGTTCATAACCGGACAGCCTGACTGTTAACGGGAAGGCACGGGGCACTCTTTCACGAATAGCCGCGACGACTTCGAGCAATAAACGGCTGCGGGTTTCAAAACGATGACCACCGTATTCATCGCGACGCTTGTTTCGCCAGGGAGAAAGGAAGGAACCCAGCAAGTGGTAACTATGTGCCGCATGCAGCTCTACACCATCATATCCCGCCTTGAAGGCACGCAAAACGGCCTCTGCATATTGATCGATGATGACCGGAATTTCACGTACTTCCAGCTCGCGACAAACACCACCCCATACCGGCGAAACAACCGGAGAAGGCCCGATAGCAGGCTCACTGGAAAAGAAGGCGCTCAGCGACTCGGGGCCGGGATGCGTAATTTGGGGCTGGATACAGGCTCCATGTCGATGAATCTCATCGGTAAGCACCTTATGAAACCCGATGTATTCATCCCCACCAAGCGTTAACGATCGCTGCAAATAACGGTGCTTAATATCAACGGTACAAACTTCTGCGGTTATCAGGCCTACCCCGCCTCTGGCGCGTGCCGACAGATAATCAATCAGGCGCTGTGAAGGTGTCTGGTCTTCATTACCATAATCGGTCGTCATCGGTGACATCACCAATCTGTTTTTAAGTTGCATGCCACCAATACTGACCGGTGAAAACAACTTCTCACATTCGCGCATGAATAAACCCCTGTATACCAGGAAAATAGTAAACAACACTTGACCACATAACAACTGACAAAAAAACCTTTAACAAGCAACAAAAAACACCAATACCCAAACAGCAGCAAGCCATAATCAACAATTGCGTCATAATTCAGCTTTAATGCCGACCTCTAAGTAATAACCCCCAAAGTAATTTCCCACAGTTTCGATACAATTTGCGCCCACCTAGGTTTATATTTCTAAATAAATCATGCATGTTGCCCTTCAGGCAAAAAGCACTGGCAAGGAAGGCCGGTTTCTTGGCATTATGGCGCGCTTGTTCTTGCGCCATCTCCAAAAGAACAGTTTTAACGGGGGAAAACACCAGTGACAGATACAACCGCATTTCGTCAGGAAATACGCACCTGGCTCGAAGAGAACTGCCCTGCTTCGATGCGCAGCCCGGCAGAACAGGATGAACAGGTATGGGGAAGCAGAAATATCAGCTTCCCCAACGAAGATGCAAAACGCTGGTTTGATCGCTGTGTGGAAAAAGGCTACTGCGTGCCTGATTGGCCCAGGGAATATGGCGGTGCCGGTTTTGATGCAGAACAAACCCGCATTTTCAAGGAAGAAATGAAGCGCCTCAAATGCCGGGCGCCGCAAGTCAACCTCGGCATCTGGATGGCTGGCCCTGCCATTCTCGAATTTGGCACAGAAGAACAGAAACTTGAACACCTGCCCAGAATCGCTCGCGGTGAAATTCGCTGGTGTCAGGGTTATTCAGAACCGGGTGCAGGCTCGGATCTGGCGGGCTTGCAAACACGGGCAGAGGACAAGGGCGATCATTTTCTTGTCAATGGTGCCAAAATATGGACTTCCTATGCCGACAAGTCCGATTATATTTACTGTCTGGTCCGTACAAACCCGGACGCCCCCAAACGCGAGGGTATCACCTTTCTTATTTTTGACATGGCGCTCGAAGGCATTGAAGCCAAACCTATCGAATTAATCACCGGTGAAAAACATTTCTGCCAGACCTTTTTTGACAATGTCAAAGTACCAAAGTCTGCCGTTCTTGGTGAAATTAACAAAGGCTGGACTGTCGCAAAACGCGTTCTTGAACATGAAAGGAACATGATGTCGGATTT
>JAGRJA010000087.1 GCA_020443005.1 Pseudomonadales bacterium | reverse complement strand
GCTATATAGTTAATGTCGTGTCCAGCCCGCTCTGACAAGGGGCCGCTTTGCCCCCAGCCGGTCATCCTTCCGATGACAAGTTTCGGGTTGGTTTCAAGGCATGTTTCAGGGGAGAGCCCCAACTTTTCCATAACACCCGGACGAAAGCCTTCGATCAGTACATCGGCTTGGCGAACCATTTCGAGTACGGTGGCAGCGCCTCCCGGCTTTTTCAGATCGACTACAATGCTTTTTTTACTGCGATTGAGGAAGTCGTATTGAGGAATCAGGTTGAAGGGGCCTCCACCAGGTTTGTCGACCCTGATGACTTCTGCTCCCATGTCAGCCAGCATCATGGCAGCGAAGGGGGCAGGGCCAAGGCCTGCGATTTCAAGAACAGTAATACCTTCAAGTGGTCCCATTTTTTTTCTCCCTGGAAATCTGCTGCCCGGTTTGCGGTCGGTAGACAGCGAAGTTGTTATGGCCTTGATCGTGAAGATACTGTGCGTGCAACTGGCTCATGACACCCTTCTCGCAATAGAGTAGATAGCGCTGGTTTTTTTCGAGTGAATCAGCCTTTTTATGCAGGGCATAAAAGGGTATCTTGATCAGGTCGATGACATCGGTGAGCGGTTTGAGTTCCACTTCATCCGGGTGACGAATATCGATCACGATATCATTATCAGAAGGTGTGCTACAAAGTTCAACAGGGTTTTCCGACTGTATGCCGGTGATGATCTCGTCAATGTTCTGGCGCTTGGCGCTGGCAATCGCCTGTTCCAGTACAGCATTGTCAAAGCGGGCCTCTTCTTTTTCGATGCGGTGCATTCTGGCGTTTGTTGTGGGGTTAACGGAAATGACGCCGCAGTATTCAGGGATGGCATTGGCAAATGCTTCCGTGCCTATTTGACGAGCGGTCAGGATGATGTCGTTCTTGTCCATCATGATCAGCGGTCGCATGACCAGCATGTCAGTGACCCTGTCGATGACAGCCAGGTTTGCAAGCGTCTGACTTGAAACCTGTGCGACAGACTCTCCGGTAATCAATGCGGGAATCTCCAGTTCATTGGCAAGTCGTGTGGCTGCCCTTAGCATCATGCGCTTTAGTATCACGCCCATTTGTGCATTATCGACACGCTCAAGTATTTCAGTAACCACATCTTCAAACGGGACGCTGATGAATTTAACGCGGTGTGAAGCGCCGTATTTCAGCCAAAGATAAACAGCCACCTCCTTTACACCGACTTCGTGAGCCTGCCCTCCCAAATTGAAAAAGCAGTAATGCGTCAGTAAGCCGCGTTTCATGCTCAGGTAGCTGGCAACCGTTGAATCAAAGCCGCCGGAGATCAGGGAGAGGGCTGCGTTGATGCTGCCGATCGGGAAGCCGCCCAGGCCGGGATAGCGAGACTCGACGATATACAGTTTGTTTTGCCTGATTTCGAGCATGACCGTGATTTCCGGGTTTTTCAGGTCAACACCTGCCGATTCACCTTGCATAAACAGCTTGCCGCCGACTTCCCGTTCTATATCGCCCGATTTGAAGGGGTGATTGCCGTGCCTTTTGCAGCGAACCGCAAAGGTTTTCCCCTTGATCCGGTGTTCATAGACACGCCGTGTTTTCTCATAAATATCATCAATATCGGTCAGGGGGTGTTCCTGAACCTGAATAATGTGGTGAATGCCGGGTGTTCTTTGCAGGATGTCAATGATTTGCTGCACCACCGGTGGCGTAGCAAGATTGACCCTGATTGTGATTCTGTCGAAGTTGCTGTCAACCTGTATGCCTCCGGCCATCGGTTTAAGCAGGGTTCTCAGGTTGTCGCGCAGAATTCGGGTAAAGCGTTGCCTTACCGGCCTGCTTTTAATCGTGATTTCGGGAAAAAGTTTAACGATAAATTGCATATGGGTTCGCTCGGCTGTATTGCGGCAGCATTATAGAGTACCTCTGGTTGGTATGCAGGTTTGCCTGATTCAAAAACAAAATGCGCTAATATGGTGCTAAAAAATGTGTATTTGCTTTATTTTGGTGCGCGTTGTTTTTGAGTGGTATTTATAATGCACTGAAATAAAACTTCTTTTAATAAAAGGCTAGATGGCATATATTTTGCCTTCCTTATAGTTACCCCTGCTCATGTGTTTTTTACTGTAGCGTCGGGACAATCATTTTTTGCAATAATCGCTCATTTATGGGCAATCCTTCTGGAGGTTTGAAATGTCAGAGAAAACTCTGAATTTGATAAAAGAGAACGATGTAACCTGGGTTGATCTGAGATTTACAGATACTAAAGGTAAAGAGCAGCATGTAACTATCCCTACATCCGAGATCAATGATTCATTTTTCGAAGTCGGCAAGATGTTTGACGGCTCGTCCATTGCCGGCTGGAAAGGTATCAACGAGTCGGACATGATCCTCATGCCTGTTGATGACACTGCAGTGCTTGATCCTTTTACTGACGAGATGACGGTTATTATCCGTTGTAACATCATCGAGCCGTCAACAGGTCAGGGCTATGACCGGGATCCTCGTTCTGTAGCACTTCGGGCAGAAGAGTACCTGAAGTCAACAGGTATTGGTGACACCGTCTTTTTTGGCCCCGAACCCGAGTTTTTTGTTTTTGACGATGTTCGCTGGAAAACCGAGATTGGCAACACCTATTACAAGGTCAGTTCTTCAGAGGCAGCGTGGTCCTCGGATCACGAGCATCCCGATGGCAACATGGGTCACCGCCCGGGCGTAAAAGGTGGTTATTTCCCCGTGCCGCCCGTTGACTCATTGCATGATTTGCGTGCGGCCATGTGTGGTGCAGCGCAGCAGATGGGGCTTGAAGTTGAAGTGCATCACCACGAGGTAGCCACTGCCGGACAATGCGAAATCGGTGTGCGATTCAATACCATGGTGCGAAAGGCTGATGAAGTCCAGATTCTGAAATACTGCGTACACAATGTGGCGCACGCCTATGGCAAAACGGCGACT
>JAGRJA010000086.1 GCA_020443005.1 Pseudomonadales bacterium | reverse complement strand
TGATTCAATGTGGAAGAAGATCGAGAGAGGTGAGTTACCAGAAGATTCCATCCATACAATCCAACCACGCTCGGGAGATGTCAATCTAGTCTATCCATTTGAAATCCTGAATACGCATGTAGATACGATGCAACTGCATCCTTGAAACTATATTGGGATAAAACTTACAAATAAGAAGGAGGATGTCATTAAGTGTAAGACTCCCTCTACACCCAACTTACTTTAAGCAACAGTTCACTGGCAATTTCTGGAGGAGAAAGCTGGTCTGTATTCAAAGAAAAATCTTTTGGTGAATCCCTTAAAGACTTCGATAAGACCTTAGCTCTTTCAAAGCACCAGTCAAACACCTCTCCTTCATCCCTATTCGAAATTCTAAGTCTAAGAACATCCAAAGATGCATAGAGCTGGCACACCTTCACACTTTTTATGCCCTTCAATGAAGACAAAAAAACCAAGTCTTCTCGGTCAGCAATCACACCAGAAAGCACAATATTTTTAGTCCCATATTCCATTATATTTGGAATTATTGTCGCCAAGTTTTTTAATCCTAGCTTTTTTCCAAATCGGTCCGAAGCTGGTCTTGGGTAAGTTGCTGAAAGAGAATCTAAATCAATAAATGAATGTGGGACATCATTCTTTCGCAATAAGCGGCTAAGCTCTTTTCCCACAGTAGACTTACCAACTCCGACCGCCCCACTGATAACTAATATAATCACATCTCCTCCAGGCTGGTGCATCCTACAACTCAATCTCCCATACTGCATTCTTCAGGCAATAATTTTCATCACAGCATGCAGCATTAACAAATTTCGTATTTCCAGTGCAGATCGAACCTCGACTTTCGTGAATATGGCCAAATAAATGCAATTTCGGAGAAATCTTTTCTAACTCCGCCCTTAAAGAAGTCGAGCCCTGATGCTCTTGCTTTGAATTAACATCCAAAATTCCATACGGCGGTGTATGTGTTATGAGTACGTCAACATCTCTAGGAATCATCTTCCATTTTTCCCCCAACGCACCTTCCTCTAAATTGAAAGACATATTTTCAAAAGGGGGTTGCCAGGGAGAGCCATAAAACCTTATGCCATCTATAGTGACACCCTCATCTTGTAAATACACGGCTTCCGTTAGTGCAGATTTAGACGAGCGAATACTTCTCTCCAAACAACTATCATGATTTCCAGCAATAACGACCCGGTGGCGAAAAGGAAGATCTTTTAGATAATCATTAAAGTCTCTCACAGTATCCAGCTGACCGCTCATTGTAATATCTCCACAATGAATCAAGACATCTCCAGATGGAAGATTCAAACTTCGATGAAGTCCATGCGTATCACTAATAACAACCAATTTCATTTTTGCATCCCGGCTGGGCGAATCACCAAAAACTCACTTTCAGTAAAAATTTGTCGCTTATAGGTTTCTCCTGTTTGATCAAGTCTCCCTAGCTCATACTTTGCATATCGCGACCGCTCATCAGAATCAAAAAGCCTCCAGAATGATGTGCCACCACCATTCTTTTCCCATTTTATTAACCAATCACGATACTCATCTTTTGACTGTGTACCCCTCATGTCTTTGAATGTATCAACACCTAAAACTTCAAGGCCAGCATCAAAACAAATCTCCGTTATCCTAGATATACGAGGCCACCTCATTAGATCCTTCCTAGCTATATCAGGAAATTGTTGGTAAACGGGACGTTGTGCCAACACTTCAGGGTTTGCTGTTTCTATAACGCAATAGGAAGACCGTGACAAAACCCGCTTTACCTCTAGAAGCACCTTCGGTATATCTGCCAAATGATGCAGAAGATATCGCAGTAGCACAAAATCAAAAGTACCGGATGGAAATGGAAGCCTCTCTGCAGTACCTGCAACAAAACTTACATTTTCTTGCTTCGATCTAGCCGCTGCTCTCTTCAACATATTGACACTAGAATCAACTCCGAAAGCTCTTTCAAACAAAGGCGCTCTTAGCATTTCCGTAAATCGACCGGGACCACACCCAACATCGAGAGAAAAATTTCCTCCCTTATGCCCATATTTTTTCATCAGATCACACAAAGCAAGCTGCCACTGTGATGGCGGAGGGTAATCGTATGAATCAACCGATACAGCACTTTGAAAATCACTGTTCATCGAAATTACTTACACCAAATTAGTTCGACACAAAAAGGGATCTATTTTCCAAGCCATTGTCCGTCAACCACCTTGAAAGATCCTGAAATCGATGCATATCAATCGTTTTATCTCCATTTGTTAAACACCCGTCCTTAGCCACCCAATAACCTTTTATTTTTTGCTCACTTGATCTAGTCCTTGTAAAAGTGGCCCTCACATCAGACCCAGATATGTACTCATCTAGTTCGGCGACCTCATCCTCAATATTTGAATTTTCCTGAACATCGCTTAGATCTAGCCTTCCTTTTC
>JAGRJA010000085.1 GCA_020443005.1 Pseudomonadales bacterium | reverse complement strand
TGCGTTTTTGTCGCCAGGCCCAAACAGACGGACTAACATAATGCACTATTCTGATTCCGGATTTTTTCAAAGACCCTTCAAGATCAAGATTAAAATCGGGGGAATCTATACCAATAAACACCTGTGGTTTTTCTTTGCTCAGTTTCTCAACAAGCGCCTTTCGGATAGCGAGCAGTTCAGGCAACCTTTTCAAGGGCTCAACCAAACCCATCACTGAAAGTCGCTCCATTGGAAACATCGAATGAAAGCCTTCTGCTTCCATTCTTGCTCCGCCTACACCTGCTGCACGAAGATCGGGATATATTCTTTTCAGCGCCTGAAGAAGACTTGCGCCCAGAATGTCACCGGACTCTTCACCGGCAACAATGGCAATATAAGGGGCTGAATTCATCGCCGCTAACGAACAATGCCACGGGTTGACTCACGCAGCGAGCGTATAAGACTGGTGATGTACTCACATTGAGGCACCAGTTTTTCAAGTTCAACACACGCTTCATCAACGGTGAGCCCCTGCCTGTAAATCAGCTTGTATGCTTTCGTGATCAATTGAATATGTTGCTTACTGAAGCCCCTTCGACGCAAACCCTCTGCATTGATACTTTTGGCTTCAGCGGGGCTACCATTCACTACAACAAACGCGGGAACATCTTTACCAATGGCTGTACCCATACCACTGAAACTGTGACAACCGATACGACAGAACTGGTGCACAAGCGTGTAACCACTCAATATCGCCCAATCCTCGACAATCACATGCCCGGCCAGCGCTGTGTTATTGACCAGTATCGTGTGATTACCAATGATACTGTCATGACCAATGTGGACATACGCCATTAACAGGTTGTGGTTACCAATTACCGTTTCACTTTTATCCTGAACGGTACCACGATGAATAGTCACACCCTCCCGGATTACATTATTATCGCCAATCAAAAGGCGGGTCGCTTCACCTTTGTATTTCAGATCAGGGGTATCTTCGCCAATCGTTGAAAACTGATAAACGCGATTATTGCAACCCATTTTCGTTGGTCCCTTGATGACGACATGGGAAGCAATGACAGAGTTTTCACCAATCTCCACACCGGGGCCAATCAATGACCAGGGCCCAATCTCAACACCCGCTGCTATTTTAGCCAGTGGGTCGACAAGCGCCTGGGGGTGTATTTTCGCTTCTGGATGGATGCCGCTAACCGTAGAAACCATTTGGAAACCGTATTACTCAGACTTTTCGATCAGCGCACAAAATAGTGCCGGAACTTGCCAGTTCGCCATCGACACTGGCCTTGCATTGAAACTTCCAGATACCTCGCTTCTCGGAAAGTATGGACGCCTCCAGCATCAGCCTGTCGCCGGGAACCACGGGGCGTTTAAAACGAACATCGTCCGAACCGACGAAGTAATAGATGGAGCCATCTTGCGGTTTTTTATCCATCGTTTTAAAACCGAGTATCCCTGCAGCCTGTGCCATCGCTTCGATAATCAGCACGCCGGGAAAAACGGGTATATCGGGAAAATGTCCGGTAAATATTGGCTCGTTGACACTGATATTTTTGTAGGCTTTTATTGATCTGCCTAGTTTCAGATCCACTAACCGATCCAC
>JAGRJA010000084.1 GCA_020443005.1 Pseudomonadales bacterium | reverse complement strand
TGCTTTTTAGCGGTTGTTTCAGCCCAGCCAGATTCGGCACGAGCAAACCACTCCAGCGCCACCACCTGAAATGTATTGGTTTGCGCTTCAATCGACTGAGTTTTCTGAATTTGCCTGTACTGGCCGGGATCTACACCCTCACTTAATAAGCGGCGCGATTCATCGCGCTTCTCTCTTGCCATTTTCAGGCTTACCTCAGGGTACACTCCGTAAGCCAACCCTTTTTCCTTTTTATTGAATCGGTATTTATGCCGCCAATACTTTGCACCTGAAATGGTTATGTAAAGAAACAAACCCTTTTCATCAAACAATTTATAGGCTTTATCTCTGGCCTTCGCCTGCTTTATCTTCACCTCGGTCAGCGCCATTCTGGGGGTATCTCCTTTACAAAACCTACATATACCCCCAAATATACCCCCAAATATACCCCCAATTGCATCTGGATGGTAGCAAACACCCTTGGTAACAGATAGACGATAAAATGCCTTAACCACTAGGCTTTATTGGTTTTTTTGGATTTTATTGAATGAGCTTGGAAGAGGAAATGGTGCCCAGAGGCGGAATCGAACCACCGACACGAGGATTTTCAATCCTCTGCTCTACCGACTGAGCTATCTGGGCATTTTGGAGAAAGGCGCGTATTAAACCCGCTTGCGTGAAGAGAGTCAAGCAGGCAAAAGACCGTTTTATTCCTTGATGGGCACATAACCCTCTGCTTTATCGTAGTCTTCATTATTGAAGAACCTGTCCATTTGCCCTGCAATATACGCGCGGGCGTTTTTGTCCATCATACTTAACGATTTTTCATTAATCAGCATGGTTTGATGCTTTTGCCATTCTTCCCAGGCCTGTTTTGAAACCTGCTCGAAAATCTCCTGACCTTTGGGTCCCGGGTAAGGGGGTACAGGCAAGCCTTCCATTTCTTTCTGGTATTTTTTACAAAAAACAGTTCGTGTCATGGTGTTTCAACCCTCTGGCAATAAGTCAACCTGGGAAAGCAATCGGGATACCGGCGCAGCCAAACCCAACGCATCCGGATGACGAAGGTTATACCAGACACTGGGGTTTTCTTCCATCACGGTGTTTTTCTGGCTCACGGTGACCCGAGCCAACATGGGGGTAATATCGAGATGAAAATGGCTGAAGGTATGCCTGCGCAAGGGTAATGGCTGCAACTCGGAAGGATATTTCAGGCCGGTCTGTCGGCAATAAGTCCGTATACCCTCAATGCCCGCAAATTCGGGGAAGCTCCATAACCCGCCCCAAATTCCATTGGGTGGCCGTTGCTGCAGAAGCACCCTTCCGCGTGAATCCATCAAAACCAGCATGATCACCGACTTTACCGGTAAATCTTTTTTGGGTTTTTTACCCGGGTATTCAGTTTGCGCTTTTTTCGCAGCAGCCTTGCACCCACTGAGCAAGGGACATTCCTGACAACGCGGCTTGCTGCGCGTGCAGAGTGTTGCGCCCAGATCCATCATGGCCTGAGTGTAGTCTGCCACCCGTTCAACGGGTGTATTTTGCTCGGCTTTTTGCCAGAGCCTGACCTGCACCTCGGTTTTACCCGGCCAGCCTTCGATAGCGTAGTAGCGTGCCAGCACGCGTTTGACATTGCCATCGAGAATAGCCGCCGGCTTTTTAAACGCTATAGCAACAATGGCGCCCGCTGTAGAACGGCCAATGCCCGGTAAACCCGCCAGACACTCGACATCGGAAGGAAATTCACCACCGAACGCTGTAACTACCTGCTGTGCTGTTTTATGGAGATTTCTTGCCCGGGCGTAATAACCCAGGCCACTCCAGAGATGAAGCACACGATCGAGCGGCGCCGCAGCGAGCGCCTCAACATCAGGGAAAGCCGACATAAATCGTTCAAAGTAGCCAATGACGGTGGCCACCTGGGTTTGTTGCAGCATGATTTCCGATACCCAGACCCGGTAGGGGCTGATCTCTTTTTGCCAAGGCAAATCTTTTCTGCCATGCCGGTCAAACCAGCTCAAAACACGGTCTGAAAAATGACGACGACCCAAAGGTTTAATCCTTGTTGAACAACCCCTTGAACATGTCTTTCACTTTTTTACCCTGCTCACCCAGTTTTTCTGTGAGTTTTTTGTCTACTTCTTCTTCAACCCGTTTGCCGGCCATTCTGGCGAGGACTTTCTCAAAACCCTTGCTGTTTGCACCACAGCTATTCCCGCCCTCTTCACCAAAGCTGCCCTTGCAAACCAGCGGCCAGTCAAGGTTCTGAATTTTAGGGTTCAGGTCTGAACACGCTTTTTCACCCTGAACAGAGGGAAAGTTAATCACGATGTTTTGCTCGTAAGTTGATGCGCTGGTATCCACAACACCTTTGCCTCCCACAAGCACACAAAGGCTTTCGGCATTAAGGTCATAGTTTTCAATGACGCCGTTCGGCTGGATACGGGCTTTCATGACCACATTTTGCAGCATGGTGTTCTCCTGCTGCAAAGCTGCCGGAATCTGGATATTTGCCAGTTTCAGGCCTTCAGCCACTGTTCCGGTTAAATTCACCTTGTTCAGCACAATGGAATCCAGCAGAAATTCTGCTACGCCCGTTCCCTGCTCGGTGAATGTGGCTGATGTATCCAGTTTGCTGATATCGGCATTCATCACCTTGATTTTACCGAACTGAAAACGGTAATTGCCGGGTAAAGCCGCCAATGTTTCGTTGATGGAGACAGGCTCCTGACCCGACTGAGCAGGCTGCGCCTGCTCTTTGCCTGCTGTTTTTGCTGTTGAAGCGGGCGCCCTATAACGATCGAGATCGATGTTATCGCCTTTGATATCAACCATCAGGTGAGGTACTTTTCCACCCAGTTTTGCTGTCACCTTGCCGGTGAGGCGTGTGTCATCCAGCTGAACATTCAGTTCTTCAATATCAGCCTGCTTCAGGTTGCCATCCAGCTCCATGTTCAATGTCAAACGCTTCATTACAGCCGGGTCTGCTGTTGGCATGGCGACCTGACCCAAACTGACAAGCAGGTCGCCGAGGTTGGTGGCATCGACTGTCAACTGACCGCTATAGGCAAGCTCATCTCCACCAAAATTATTGACAATCATGTCGGTGCCAACACTGAGGTTTGGCATTTCCACTGTCAGGCCGGCAAGGCTGGCGCTTTGCTTGAGCAGATCAATATCGGCCTGAAGCCCAATAGCAAGCTTGACGGTTTTTCCTCCAATCGGGTCGCCGGAAACAATCAGATTGGCACCGCTCGGCAATAACTTGATTTGCTGAATCGCTTTGTCGATTGAAACCTCACCACGAAAATCGAGTTCAACACTTGTCTGTGGCTCTGCTATTTCTGCCTTCAGGGACAGGTTGAGCGGAAAGGCTTGCTGGCGCGTGTTAACACCTTTTCCTTCAAGGGTAAGCCCGCTGATAGCAATACGCTGCCCGCTTTCTTTATTCAGCAGGCTTGCCTTGCCATTTGTCAGGCTGATGCCATCGGCAACAATTTCACCGCTCAACAGGGGCATAACCTCAACAGAAACCAGCATGCTTTCGATGGAAACAGGCTCGGCCAGATTCTCCATCTGAGGCTTCACTTTCACCTGAGTGATTGAAACACCGATTTTGGGAAAGAACTTCCAGCTCAAATCGCCGTCAATTGACATTTCTACATTCTGTTCAGCTGCAAGCCCTTCAAGCTCGGCCCGATAGTCATTAGGGTCTACAACCAGAACAACATACAGAACAACCAGAACCAGCAAGGCAAAAATTGCACCCACCAAACCCATCAATACTTTTAATGCTTTCACAAGTTATCCCGTTTTTCAGTTAAACCAGAAGTGAACATACATCTTCGGCAATAGCCATGCTTGCCGTCAAGCCCGGAGACTCAATACCGAACAAATTAACCAGATTTTTACACTGATGGTCAATTTCGGTCTGAATCATAAAATCTGCCGCGCTATCATCCTCCCCCACCAGCTTGGGTCGAATACCCACAAAATCAGGCACCAAGCTGTCGGCTTCCAGGTCTGGAAAATACTGTCGAATGGCCGTGTAAAAAATATCGACCTCTTCTTCATCGAGCCGATAATCTTCTTTTTCTGTATAGCTTGCATTCGGGCCGAAGCGCAGCTGCCCATTCAGATCAAGCGTTGCATGTATACCCAGCCCTTTCAAACCTGCCGGTGGCAAAGGGTAAACAAGGTGCTTGAACGGTGATTTTTTTGTATAACGGAAATAGGCGCCTTTACACAGGAAGCGCGGCGGAATGTCGCGAGGTGAAAAGCACTCCATAGCGGCTGCCACTTGCCAGGCTGACAAACCCGCTGCGTTTACCAGCCTGTCAGAATAAAAACGGTAGTTTTCAGATGACCGGCAATGAAGTTCGTAACCCGGCGATTGCAAAGAAACCCGTTCAAGGCGTGTACCGGTTAGCACAATACCGCCCTGTTGCTCAAAGTCATGGCGCAAGGCCTGCATCAGGGCGTGAGCATCTACAATGCCCGTGGAAGGTGAATAGATTGCGAAATCCGCCTTTACACGGGTTTCAAGTTTTTGGATTTCGGCATTTTCCAGCCATAACAAATCATCGACACCATTGGCCAGGCCTTGTCGAAAAAGTTTTTCCAGCCCTTGTTTTTCATTTTTCGTAGCGACAACAAGCTTGCCGCACCGTTGATGGGGCACACGCCCCTGTTGACAATAAGCGTAAAGCAATTGACGCCCGCGTACACAAAACTGCGTCTTTCGGGAACCCGTCGGGTAATACAAACCCGCATGAATGACACCACTGTTCCGACCGGAAACACCCATACCAATATCGGCTTCCTTCTCCAGCAAAACACATTGTTTTACCTTCAGTGATAATGCCTGGGCTATCGCGAGCCCAACAACGCCACCACCAACCACCACCGCATCAACTGCTTCCACATTTTGCTCCCGAAGCTGAAAATCACTTGCCTTTAGGCGGATTGTAGCAAGCGAAGGTAGAGCGGCCACACACAAAGCCGTATAATCACGCTTTTATCTTACCGAGGTAACAGGCATGAGTGACCGCACGGCCACCGTCAGCCGCGATACGCTGGAAACCCAAATCACTGTAAGCGTCAATCTGGACGGGACAGGTGTCTCGCGTTTTGATACAGGCATACATTTTCTGGAACACATGCTCGACCAGATTGCCAGGCACGGCCTGATTGACCTCGACATCACTGCAAAGGGCGACACCCACATTGATGATCACCACACCGTGGAAGACCTGGGTATTACACTGGGCCAAGCCATCAACAAAGCAGTGGGCGACAAAAAAGGCATTACTCGTTATGGCCATGCCTATGTACCCCTCGACGAGGCCTTATCGCGCGTGGTTATCGATTTTTCAGGCAGGCCCGGCTTGATAATGCCTGTGGAATTTTCCCGTGGCAGAATCGGCAACTTCGATGTCGACCTGTTTTTTGAGTTTTTTCAGGGCTTTGTCAACCACGCCAAGGTAACGCTGCATATTGACAATATTCGTGGTGCCAATGCACATCACCAGGCAGAAACCATCTTCAAGGCTTTTGGTCGCGCATTGCGCATGGCATTAACGGCCGACGATCGTATGACAGGCTTAATGCCCTCCACCAAAGGCAGTTTGTAATGCATCGACACTAAAGCCGGTTTACCCCGGCTTTATGCGGCTTCGCAACCAATAACCCAAAACACATTTTGCAGACACAACTATGAGCCAATCTACTGTAGCAGTCATCGATTATGGCATGGGCAACCTTCACTCGGTTGGCAAGGCGCTGGAACATGTGGCACCGGATTCGGAAGTCATCATAACGGCTGACCACAAAACCATTAGCGAAGCCGACCGCGTGGTTTTCCCGGGCGTTGGTGCCATTCGCGATTGCATGGCCGAAATAAAAAAACTGCATGTCGATGAATTTGTCAGAGAAGCTATCGCCACAAAACCGGTACTCGCCATTTGTGTTGGCCTGCAGGCATTGATGGAATACAGCGAGGAAAATGGCGGTGTTGACTGCATCGGCCTGCTGCCGGGGCAGGTCAAATTTTTTGGCACTGACCACTACGACAGCGCCGGTGTAAAACTCAAGGTTCCACATATGGGCTGGAATCAGGTGCATCAAACCATTGACCACCCCATGTGGCACAACATCGATCAGGACAGCCGCTTCTATTTTGTGCACAGTTACTATGTCAATGCCGAAGACAAAAGCCAGATCGCCGGCACCTGTGAATATGGCACTACCTTTTCTGCAGCCCTGTTCAAGGACAACCTGTTTGCCGTGCAATTTCACCCGGAAAAGAGCCACAAAACAGGCCTGCAACTGCTGGAAAACTTTATGCACTGGAACGGGCATCAATCCTGACTTTCATTAGCCCTGCTCACCAATTCCTCTTTTTTACTTTATATTCAGGTACCTACTATGTTGATAATTCCGGCGATTGATTTGAAAGACGGCCAATGTGTGCGATTACGTCAGGGTCGCATGGAAGATTCCACTACTTTCTCCGATGACCCGGTCGCCATGGCAGCAAAGTGGGTAAAGGCCGGTTGCCGCCGCTTGCATCTGGTAGACCTGAACGGTGCTTTTGAAGGAAAGCCGGTCAACGGAGATGTCGTCAAGGATATTGCACGCGCTTACCCCAAATTACCTATACAAATTGGCGGGGGCATTCGCAGTGAAGAAACCATAGAGGCCTACCTGAGCGCCGGTGTCAGCTACCTGATTATTGGCACGAAAGCCGTTAAGGAACCTGCTTTTGTGAAACAGGTCTGCCTGCATTTTCCAGCGCATATTATCGTTGGCCTCGATGCCCAGGACGGCATGGTGGCTACGGATGGCTGGGCGGAAATTTCCGAGGTGCAGGCCACTGATCTTGCCAGACAATTTGCCAACGATGGCGTATCTGCCATTGTTTACACCGACATCGCACGCGATGGCATGATGCAGGGTGTGAATGTAGAGGCAACATTGGCCATGGCAAAAGCCTCGCCGATTCCGGTCATCGCCTCCGGCGGCATCACCAACATGAATGACATCAAGGCATTGGCCGCTGTTTCGAGCCAGGGCATTCTTGGCGCTATTACCGGCAGAGCCATCTACGAAGGCACACTGGATGTCGAGGAAGCGCAGGTTTATTGCGACAGCCTGGAAAAATAAAATCCACAATAACAGTAAATGCCGTATTAAATGCTTTTCAGTTAATGTGTACCAGCAATTCACGAATTGCAGTACCCAAATAAAAAGGACAGCATAAATGCCGCCCTTTTTCACCGCCAAAACTGTTGAGCAGAATCTAGTCAGTACCCCGACTCAAGGAGAACACGCCCCACCGATTGGATCTGTACCATCTATCAACTCCTGACCGTCATTAACGCCATCACAGTCAGTATCTGACTTATAAGGATCGGTTCCAAAATTTGGCTCATAATAGTTGGCAATTCCGTCACCGTCAGTATCAGTATTTATGAAGAGAGGATCAGAACCAACCAAGACCTCCAAACCGTCAGGAATCCCATCTCCATCAAAATCATTAATATCGGCATCAGAATGCGGGCTTAGTGGGTTTGTACCATAGACCACAATTTCGTATCCATCCTCAAGGCCATCATCATCGGAATCCGCCTTATAACGATCTGTGCCATAGTTATTCAGTTCAATATAATTCGGCACACCATCCTCATCCCAATCTAAATTATTAAGATTGGGATCAGAATTAAACACATTCACTTCCCAATCATCAGGACTACCATCACCATCGGAATCCGCATTCAACGGTTTGGTTGGCGAAGAAAATCCAAGCTCAACACTATCATTCAAACCGTCACTATCTGAATCAACCATCAAAGGATCACTTGCCGTATCAGTCAGCAAAGGAAATGCAGTGAATGCATTCAGCTCATCAGCATCACTCAAGCTATCGCCATCAGTATCTCCAGTATTTACTTTTGTGCCTCGACGCTCAACCTCATCATAGTCATTCAAATCATCAACATCAGTGTCAAGCGAACCTAAATTTGCTCCAACAACCATCGACTCGTAGAGGTCTATAAGCCCATCATTATCAGAATCTAATGGCGGATCCGAAGGCTCACTACTCAAATTCAATAAGACATAATTTCCTGATGTACAACAATCAGATATGTCGTCATAGGAATCTGCGGCATTTTTTACTCGGTCGCCATCACTATCACCAGCCGTTAAATGGTTATCCAACCCATCAGGAATACCATCATTATCTGTATCAAAAACTGTAGGATTAGTACCAAATATTGCAATCTCCTGACCATCACCCAGTCCATCACCATCTGAATCAAATTCATATTTACCAGTTTCACCAGCTGACAGATCTACAGTGCTAAACTCAAGATAATTCGGTATTCCATCACCATCATCATCGTAATTGTTAGGAACAGTCGGGGAAGAACCAATCATAACCTCCCACCCATCACTCATTCCATCACCATCTGAATCAAACTCATATTTACCAGTTTCACCAGCTGACAGATCTACAGTGTCAAACTCAACGCTGTTTGCCAAACCATCTCCATCAGTATCCACATTGAAAACATTCGGATTGCTACCAGCAGCACTCTCCCAACTATCCGGTATGCCATCCCGATCGCTATCTCTGGTTTCAAACAATTGCTCAAGATAATCATTCAGAATTGCAGAATTCTCGGTTAGCTCCCAGTTATCGGGTATATCATTGACAACACTCGTATCAAATTCCACCAGAACGACAGAGCGCGGCTCCAGAACAATGGAGCCGGAAGTAGTCATAAAATTATCATAAGACCAGAGATTACTTGATGGCGCTACGGAAAGCCGATCATTCAGAACATACATTTTTGTAATAATCTTTTTAATACCACTGCTTAACTCATTATTAGTGTTATATAGCAGCTGCTGATCCCCGGTAAAATTGATAAAAATATAATTTGAAAAACCATTCACTCTTGAAAACTTCCAACCATGCACACCGGCCAGAAACACCTCATTAGACCCCAAACTATTGTCATTGGTGCAGCTCCAGCCTGCAGGGCCCGGGTCAGAATGGGCCAGTGTTGGCACACCACCAAAGCTCAGCGGTGTTAATGTATCGGCACCTTTGGCCGCCCTGTTCCAGAGCGTCAACATTTTGCCGGTACCGCCAATCGCTTGAGGGTCATTCTCGGTATCGCCCCAGGGCAGCATCGCCGCAATGGAAAAATAATCCAGTGAGCCTGCCGAATGATCACCTCCGTGAGGATCTGCCGGGCTACCGCCTAACAAGGTAGATATGTAATAAGCCGTTGCCAATGCCTTGCCCCAACTGTGGTTGTAGGCGTTGGCTGCAATCAAACCAGGATCATCGGCAGGGTCGAGATTAGGATTTCGAACAAAACCACGGCTTGCGAGAAAAGACGAAGACTTAATATCAAAGGCATACTCGGTAAACCACAGCGGCTTCCTGTTCCCCTCTGTGACACAGCTTTGATGTACACAACCCTTGTCGCCATAGGCTTTTTCTTCAAAGTCCTTGTAGATTACCCTTGCCAATTTGCCAATGGGATCTTCGCTGTTCTGGTCATAAAAACTCTCCCAGTTGGAGCTGTCGAAACAGGACGCCGGGCTTTGCACATAATCGTGCGACACCAGACCACTCACCCAGTCACCAACACCCAGCCTTTGTGGATTATTAGCATCCGGCGCATCCAGAAGAACAGGCAGGTTCACCTTGTCCCACTCACTGATTCTGCGCAAACCCAAGCCCCATGCGTTTGGATTATTAGTCTGTAACGGCACATCCGTTAATGTTGATGGGGCAGATTTATTGGAATCCCAATATTGATCTGCTGTACCTGTTCCATTATCCGAAAGGTAACCGCGTTTGGAATCAGACTTTATCGCGGCAAATTTTATTTCATTATCTGTACCTTCTTTGGCATCAACCTTGTGCTTTATCAGGTCTATAAAATATTTGGCTGCATAGGCATAGGAATCATCTACCGGGAGCCGTTCAACAATGCTCTGTATGGCGCTGGTACGGTTTGTATAATCGATATCGGCATCGCTGCTGCTATCATAACAGCCTTCATCAAACCGGTACTTGCCGTGTAGCAAATATTCATTCTGGATTATTGTTCTTAATGGTGTTGTGTTATTACCACCAGGGCAAGTACTGCTCTGGGAATAATCATCTTCATACTCAGTTGCAGGTAAATCCTCCCCGGTTGTTCGGGGCAAATAATCTTGCCAAAAAGCATCATTACTATCGTCCAGGCTATCAACTATGCTATTCAAAGCTGGGGGAAACGCCTCCAACACATAGGTGCGTTGCTGAAAAAACAGTTCATTGCCCAGTTCTACCCGAATCTGGCTATCAGGCAAACCATACGCCTTCGCCTTGTTCAACATATGAACACAGGCAAAAGCGCGCTGTTTCATATGGTCCCACCACACATTCTGGTCTTTTGTTCTTCCATAGGGGTCGGAGGGGTAGGCCGCGTTCGAAACCACTTCACCAGGCCAACCTGTTCGGCGAGGGTGACGAGTGTCGTAATGCGTTGAAGGGTCATCATCCGTCGCGTAAAAATAATCTGCGCCGGGCGTCACCATGTTGCAAATAAAAGTGATGGTTGCGTTATTTTCTTTTGCCGCCAGCACCCTGTCAGCCAACTTCAGGCTGGGCCTGGTTTCATTATTACGAGCGAATGAAGGGACGATTTTGCTGCTGTCGAGCATATAAAAATTGAAATAAGTTTCCGCTGAAGTGCTATTTTCGGATGCGTAATCAGCAGGCGATTTTGCGGTATCGCCATTCATCCAATAGCTCATCATCTTATCGCCATCATTCTGCCAGTAATTCGGGTCGACAAAATTGCCCATATGGCCGGAAGGGTACCGATAATTCTGGGCGAATGACTGGTCAAAGACGATACGACTTATCTGGTTTGGCGACATGGAGCTTTCACTATAGACAGAAAGATTGTCATCTTTCTTCTTGAAGTCACCCAAGCCGAATAACGGAGAATCCGCCTGTGCTCCTTCGCTGACCGACAACGAGGCCAGCGCAGGGCATGGCGTTGCCAGAATAATTACGGAAGTTACGGCCAGCTTAAAAAACGAACGGATAAACGAACCATTAAATTGCAATTGAATTGAGGCCTTCATGGCACCCCCCTTTGTATTTTATTGATAGCCCCCATCAAATCCATCGATGGCGCTAATTTATTGTTTCAAGAAAGTCATCCATAATTTTTATGGGTAGGAAGCATCACTTATAAAAATTACCCTGTCAAATTTTTCGTACCCGCCGGGAAATCAAAGTAAAAAGGAATGCGCCTATTTCCATAATGCAGAATATACTGCAACCATAATTTGAATCGATAATGAGGGCTAATAAATGACCACCGTTCAAAAACTCTACTGGCTCATTGCCGCAGGCGGCAGCATCATTTTTGCGGTTTTATCGCTTTATTCACCGGTAGCCCTCTATTTTTTTATTTTCTGTTTGCTTTATGGGCTGATCGGCTTTTACGACCTCTACCACAGCCCGCACACATTAAACCGACTGTACCCCGTACTGGCGTATTTACGCTACTTCTCTGAACATATCCGCCCCGGTATTCAGCAATACTTTGTTGCCGACAATCTGGAAGAACGCCCTTTTGACCGGGAAGAGCGCGACCTGATTTATCGGCGAGCAAAAGGCGTGCGCGACACACTGGCCTTCGGCACCGAACGGGATATTCTCGATACAGGCTACATTCATATTCAGCACTCGATAAAACCGCTGTATCTTTCAGAAAACAATGTGCGCGTAAATATTGGCGGGCCGGATTGCAGGCAACCCTATTCCTCCTCTTTACTGAATATTTCTGCGATGAGTTTTGGCGCTTTGAGCGATCATGCCATTCTCGCCCTGAACAAAGGTGCCGCGATGGGCAACTTTGCACACAACACCGGCGAAGGTGGCATTAGCCCTTACCATCGTCAGTTCAAGGGTGACCTGATCTGGCAAATCGGCACAGGTTATTTCGGTTGCAGGGATGAACAGGGTAATTTTTCTGCCGAAAGGTTTGAAAAAAAAGCTGTCGACCCTCAAATCAAGATGATTGAAGTAAAACTGTCCCAAGGTGCAAAACCGGCTCACGGCGGCTTGCTTCCGGCGGCAAAGGTCAGCGCAGAAATTGCCAGCATTCGCGAGGTGCCTATTGCAACGACCTGCCACTCTCCTGCTGCACACACGGCCTTCGATTCGCCAGAAGGGCTGCTGCGCTTTATTCAGCAACTGCGAACATTGAGTGGCGGCAAGCCAACCGGTTTCAAACTGTGTATCGGTATTCGTTCGGAATTCATGTCGATCTGTAAGGCGATGCTGAAAACAGGCATAACGCCAGACTTTATTACCATTGATGGAGCAGAAGGTGGCACTGGTGCTGCTCCGGTTGAATTCTCCAATTATCTGGGCACACCCTGTAACGAAGCCATTTACTTTGTTCACAATTGCCTGATTGGCTGCGGGCTTCGCAACAGGGTTAAAATCATTGCCTCCGGAAAAACAGCCAGCGGCTTTGATATGCTGATCAAGTGTGCATTGGGTGCCGATGTCGTCAATGCTGCCCGCTCCATGATGCTGGCGCTGGGCTGTGTACAATCGAGAACCTGCAACAGCAACGAGTGCCCGACCGGCATCGCTACGCAAGACAAAAAACGCAGCAAGGCACTGGATGTGGAGGCCAAGAGCCATCGCGTGCTCAACTATCAAAAAGCCACCGTAAAAAGCCTGCTTGAGTTGGTAGGCGCCATGGGGCTGGATAACCCGTCAAAACTTCAAGCTCATCATTTGCATCGACGCATTGATGATGAAACCACCCGACATTATGATGAGATTTATACACCGCTCAAACCAAGAGAGCTGTTAAACGACGAGATCAACCCGCAATATGCAAGCGACTGGCACAAGGCTGACAGTGAACATTTCTGATGCAACAGGGATAAAACAGGCTCACATACCCCTGACCTGTAACATCATAACGCCCCTGCAATTAACCACAGTATTTATCGGCATTAATCCATTTGCTTGCAATTTCGTATAAAGCCAGGCAAAGGGAACTTTTTTTCAAAAGCGCGCTCTTTAAAGGTGGCGTTTACACCCCATATAAGAGTCGCGAACTTCATTCTGACAGGAGTAACTGATGTTTAAGCGCGTAGCATTATTCATTATCACCAACCTCGCTGTGATTTTCATGCTCAGCATTGTGTTGCATCTGGTTTTCGCTTATTTCCAGATTGATAATCAGGGTATTACACCCCTGCTGATTTTTTCGTTTATTTTCGGCATGGGCGGCTCCTTCATCTCATTGGCCATGTCAAAGTGGATTGCCAAAATGAGCACGGGTGCCAAAGTGATCGAAAAGGCTTCCAACAGCATGGAGTCATGGTTGCTGGAAACCGTTAAGCGACAAGCACGCGATGCCGGTATCGGCATGCCGGAAGTCGCTGTTTACGAATCGCCAGATATAAACGCCTTTGCCACAGGCATGAACAAAAACAGCGCGCTGGTTGCAGTGAGCAGCGGCCTTTTGAATTCGATGAGCAGAGACGAGGCTGAAGCTGTACTGGGCCACGAAGTCAGTCACATTGCCAACGGCGATATGGTCACCCTCACGCTTCTGCAAGGTGTACTGAACACTTTTGTTATCTTTTTCTCACGCATTGCTGCCATGGCCGTAAACAATGCGCTTCGCAATAACAATGAACAAATGGGCGCTTTCACCTACTTCATTGTTGTAATGGTTTTTCAAGTGATATTCGGTGCAATA
>JAGRJA010000083.1 GCA_020443005.1 Pseudomonadales bacterium | reverse complement strand
TCTGCCAATACCCTGAAATTGATACCTGCTTCTCTAAGCGCATCAACATCTGTCACCGGGATACCGTAAATACGCTCCATCACCATCACCGATGGTTTGCAATAGTCCCAGAAAACTTCGGGAACATACAATTTGTCGGTTTCGATAAAGTTTCTTCTCAACTGGCTGGCATTGGCCGCTTCACGCTGCAGGTCAAGCTCATCGAGAATCGTCAGCCGATAGTCTTTCACGACATCCACGGCTCGCAAGCGCCGTCCATCAATAAAGAGCTTTTCAGCCAGTTTTGCCAAAAAAAGCATGAGTGACACATCATGCTCAATCGTCTGGCGTATATCCGGGCGTATGACTTTTACAACAACTTCCCTGCCATTGTGTAATTTTGCACAATGTACCTGCGCGACAGAAGCCGAAGCCAGTGCCTGCCGGTCAAAACCGGCAAATACCTCGCCGACCGGCTGGGCAAAGGCTTTCTCGACAATCGAAACGAAGGTTTCGGCGGAAAAAGGCGGGACATTGTCCTGCAATCTACTGAGTTCCTTGACAATATCATCCGGCACAAGGTCAGGGCGGGTCGACAGCAATTGACCGAATTTGACAAAAACAGGGCCCAGCTGCTCCAGAGCCAGTCGCAAACGCTCGCCACGAGACAAATCGGCGTTACAACGACCACAATAACGCCAAGGTAAAAGCAGAAAAATCGCTTTTACCCACAAAGGTAAAGGTGGCAGGAATTCATCAAGTCGATAATGAAAAAAAACGCTGGCAATTTTATGAACACGCAATAAAGGCATAATATCGGGTTTTCCTAGCGCTGCCTTTTACGGGTCAACTTATTGAGTCCACTCAGAAGATCATCACCGACTTTGGCAAAAGCTTCTACATTTTGATAAAGGGCTCTTGTGTTTTCCCGCTCTGCTGCAATCGACAATTCTTCCTGCAGGTATTCCCGGTTAAGTCTCTGAGCCTCAAGCAACGCAGATTTAACCCAGCTTTCGACCGATCGAACACTTTTGCCAAGCTGATGAGCCAACACATCGCCTGTCAACTGCGAAACCGCTTCTTCAAAATCAATATCGACATCGGAAAGTATGCTGACAAGCTTCATAACAAGCTCAACATCACCCTCCAACTCGATCCCTTCTTCCTGAAGCTGATCAAGGCTGATGCGTCCGGTCAAAAAGGCAAGGAGATTTATCGGCCCTCCGGCAAGACCGGCATCAGGTTCCCCTTCATAGGTTGACCATAAGGCAATACCTGACTCTGTCGGGTAAAGAAAAACCTCCCCCTCTGGCAGCAGCGTATCGAGCCGAATCACCTTTCCGTGCAAGGCACCAAGCCTGCGCGAAGTACCCGGATCAAACTGCATACAGGAAGCAAAAAGCTTTTCAATAAAACCCAGAAATGCAGTCTGCAGCAGCAAAAATGTTTTGTCTGCGGATGTCATTCAGGCCTTTACCCCCTTGTGAACCGCAACGATACCCCCTGTCATATTGTGAAACTCACAGCGTGAGAAACCGGCTTCGATCATCATGTTTTTGAGTGTTTCCTGATCCGGATGCATTCGAATTGACTCAGCCAGATAGCGATAACTGTTTTCATCATTCGCAACCAGCTTGCCCATCAGCGGCAACAATGAGAACGAGTAGGTATCGTAAGCCTTGCCAAGCAGGGGATTAGCCGGTTTGGAAAACTCAAGCACCAGCAAACAGCCCCCCGGCTTCAGTACTCTTAGCATCGAGCGCAACGCTTTATCCTTGTCGGTTACATTGCGAAGACCAAAAGCAATGGTGATGCAATCAAAATAATCATCGGGAAAGGGCAGACTCTCGGCATTAGCCTGAACAAACCGTGTATTGCCGGTAATTCCCTTGTCAATGAGACGATCACGGCCCACATTGAGCATTGAACTGTTGATATCGGCAAGAACAACTTCTCCTTCCCTGCCCACAAGCGTGGAAAACCTCGCGGCGAGATCTCCGGTGCCACCGGCTATATCCAGCACGCGATGACCCGGGCGAACCGCCGACAACTCTATGGTAAACCGCTTCCATATACGATGAATACCAGCTGACATCAGGTCATTCATCACATCATATTTTGCGGCTACCGAATGAAAAACATCAGCGACTTTTCCCTGCTTTTCCCCGACAGGAACCTGCTGATAGCCAAAATGGGTTGTGTCTCGATCAGACATGGTATTCAATCAACTGTTAAGATAATCCGGCATTTTAACACCATGTCGACAAAAAGATTTCACTTATTCGCCCGCCAGGAAAACCGCAGTCATGCCCTGCAACACTGTTGAAGCTGTGGACAGCTTGAAGAAAAGTATCCGTAAACGCTTGCAATTTATGCCCCTTGCTCTGGGGCTGCTTGTTTTATGTTTTCGGCAAACAGCACATGCAGCCGAGCTGACGCCCTTCACTTCTGTTGGATGCAGCCTTTTCCCGGGAGGCACGCTTTTCCAGCAAAAGCTATGGCTCGACTGCTGCACTGCCCCCGACCAGGCCTATTTGCTGGGGGGCTCCT
>JAGRJA010000082.1 GCA_020443005.1 Pseudomonadales bacterium | reverse complement strand
GGCTGTTTTCCTGTATAAGGTTCTCGTCAATGAATGCGAAATTTAAAAATCATTCCATACCTGCTGGCGATTGGTTTTCCGCTAATCCGGATAAGGCTTGGGGCGAAAAGTTTTTTCTTTTCTATATCCCTTACTTCTTCGGTTTGAATGCTGCAAAACAAGCCTTTGGCTGGCTTAATGTTGGTACTTTCTGGCATGTCACGCAAAATCTGGCACTGTTGTTACCACTTGTTTTTTTGCCCTTGCTCATCAAGCCGGGGGTTTGCCCGGATCGTCAATGGCATCAGCGTTATGCGTTCAAGATGGTGTTATGGATTTTTGTGTTCAATCTGGCGGCCACTTACTTCCTGACAGAATATTTTTTTGATGTATTGGGAATGGTCTACTTCTTTCCAGAGGTGACTGTTTATCTTGATTCTGCTTTGGTCGGAACGAATAGTCAGCATGTGCCAATCGGTATGTACTTTAACGCCCCGGCATTTTTTGTGGTTTATCATACCCTGGCTATTCTGTTTATAAGGCGTGTGATGACAATGCCGGTTGGCAGGTTTAAACCCTTGCTCGCTGTTATGACAGTTTGTGCAGTCGCTTACTTGATGGCATTTCTTGAAACCAAATTGGTGGCGACAGATGCCAATTCTGAATCTTTTTATTATAAGGATCTGGGAGTGATGCTGAAATACGGCTCTGTTTTTTATGCCTGTTATTTTATTGTCAGTTTCCCCATGTTGTATCGTCTTGATGAGCAGCCAGATGAAAACTGGTCTGTAGGTCGGGTAGTAATTGAAGCACTTGCATCCGGCATGATGGCAATGTTCCTCGTTGATTTTGCAACTCATTATGTCGGCGGACAATTGCTTTGAATTTTTGGACAGTAAGTTTGATTAATGCTGAAATATAGCAAGGAAACAGGGTGAACCGGCTTATGCCCTCCAGAGCGACCTTGAAGGAGTTGGTGCAGTTCGCGCAGAGCTTTTTGCCTAACGATGAGGCAGAAAAGCGTTTCCGTGATCACTATAAAAAGACCGGACAGCATCTTGATTTTAGTCGCCCCGTTACTCAGGAAGACAGGGATCTGGCTGATGAAATAATAAAAAGTTCGGTAGGAAATATTGATGGCAAGTCGCTTGCCAATATGATCGACGCTTTTGTTGACAAGGGTACTGTGGCCATTGAAGACCTGATCAGTATTCTGGATGGTGCCCGTGAGTTTTTTGAATTCATGCAGGATCTCGTCCAGTCATCCATTGAGCATATTTCACAGGGAATTAGTGTTGTCGATCAAAATATGCGAATGGTGGCCTGGAACAGGAGGTATCTGGAGTTTTTTGAATACCCTGAAGGTTATGTCAGGGTGGGCAGGCCGGTCGCAGACCTTATTCGTTTCAATCTGGAAAAAACCGGTTGTACCCCCGATGAGTTGGAACAGGAGGTGGAGAAAAGAATAAGGTTTTTGAAGGAGGGGCAGCCGCATAATTTTGAACGCTATCGCCCAGAGGGCAGGGTGCTCGAAGTCAGTGGAAACCCGATGCCGGGTGGCGGGTTTGTGACGAGTTATACGGATATCACTGCACACAAGGAACTCGAGAACCAGCTGCGCCGTGTTAATGAAAATCTGGAAATGCGGGTGCAGGAAAGAACCCGGGAGCTGGAAGAGGCGATTTTCAGTAAAACCCGTTTTTTGGCGGCAACGAGCCACGATCTTATGCAGCCACTCAACGCGGCCGGGTTGTTTACTTCGGCCTTGCAGCAGAAGATTGGGGATCCCGAGCTGCAATCACTTACCCATAATATTGCATCTTCTTTGCAGGCAGCCGACGATCTTATAAACAGTCTTCTGGAAGTTTCCCGAATTGATTCTGGCGCAATCAAACCCAAGCTCCAGTCTTTTCCGATAGAAGAGCTTCTGGGTGCGCTTAGTGCTGATTTTACTGCCCTTGCAAAAAATCGTGGGCTGGGTTTCCGGAAGATTGACAGCAGCCAGGTTGTATACAGTGACAAAACGCTGTTGAGAAGAATCCTGCAGAATTTCCTTTCAAACGCGATTCGTTATACCCGCCAAGGTCGTATTGTCTTTGGTTGTCGGGTGAGAAAAGGGGTTTGTCGTATTGAGGTATGGGATACAGGCCCGGGAATTCCGGAGGATAAATGGGGCGAGATATTTCAGGAATTCAGGAGGCTCAAAAGCCATCAGCTTGAATCGGAGAGAGGTTTGGGTCTTGGGCTGGCTATATCCGACAGGCTGGCAAGATTGCTCGGGCATTCATTGTCTATCCAGTCTTGGGAAAACAAGGGAACGGTGTTTTCTGTGGAGGTGCCGCTGGCCCAGAGCCCATTGGAAATGGCTGAGTCACACATGCCCTTGATAAAGAAGGATTTCCTGGCGAACAAAAGAGTGCTTTGCATTGATAACGATAAGGCCGTTCTCGAGGGTATGTATGCATTGCTTGAAGGCTGGGGCTGTGATGTCAGGGTTGCTGTGGATCTGGAGCAGGCTCTGATCGTACTGGGTGATGGCTGGAAGCCTGAGACTATAATGGCTGACTACCAGCTGGATGATGGCGCAACGGGTATTACTGTACTGAATGAACTGCTAAAGCTGACCGGGGAAGCTATTCCGGCGATCATCATAACGGCAAACAATACTGAGGATGTGAGAGAGTTGGCTGCGACGCAGGGTTTCCATTTTATGGCGAAGCCTGTGAGACCCGCATCGCTAAGAGCATTATTGAACGGAGTACTCGCCGGTTAGCGGCATCCTGCTTTCAGTGGTTTGTATCTGGCCTTTCGAGACTGAGGTAGTTGGCGGCGAGTACAGCCTGGGTTCTGTTTCTTACACCGAGCTTTCTGAAAATTGCGGTCATGTGTGTTCTCACAGTGGCTTCGGAAACATTGATTTCGGCGGCGATCTGTTTGTTCAGCAGGCCTTTTGTCAGCATCATGAAAACCCTGAGCTGCTGGGGGGTGAGGGATTTGACGCGCGTGGCAAACTCTTTTTCTTCGTTAGCCTGATCTTCCTCGAAATCTTCGATCGGTAGCCAGATGTCGCCTTTTAACACACATTGTATTGCTTCACTGATCGTTGGAAGGTCAGATGATTTCGGGATGAAGCCAGATGCTCCGTAATCAATGGCCCGTTTGATGATGGCAGTATCCTCGCTTGCTGATACCACGATCACAGGAATTTCGGGGAAAGATTTCCGGGTAAGAATGACTCCTGAAAACCCGTTGGCACCCGGCATTTGTAAATCGAGCAGGATCAAGTCGGTGTCCAGATTGTTGTCAAGCGTTCTTTCAAGCCCGGAAATGGTGTCGCACTCTAGCAGGGTTATGTCAGGGAATGGTTGTTTGATGGCCTGACACAGAGCGTTTCGAAAGAGCGGGTGGTCGTCGGCAATAATGATTTTCCCTGCTGTAAACATATAACCTTCAAGGGATGGTAAGTTAAGCTGATGGTCATCTTAGCCTATTTTTCAGGGTGGCCGCTATTTTTTGAAGGGTGTCAGTGTTTTGTCAAATCAGAGCGTCGGATTTTTAGCCGGCTTTGTGAATAGTTGATGCTGTTGAGCGGGCTTATGCAGTGTCAGTCATTAATATTGGTTGAAGTGATGTTACGGGAGTGAGAGCTTGTGATGGTTGGTGAATATGTTTTTTGATGCAAAGAAGGATTTTGCTTGTTTTATAGTAAGTTATGAGTATTTCGGTAGCTATGGTTTTTACTTGGATATTATGAGTTAACTGTTGCATTTGGGTGATAATTCTGGTGGAATTGGCGACCATAGGTGTGCCGTCAACAGTTTGTGGGGGTGCGCTGGTGGTTTGTGTCTGGTATTTCCCGGACAAAGCAGTGAGATTTCGCTATCTGCCGAAAGTTCCAGATAGTTGAAGGAAATTATAGATATATTTTTTGGGGTGAAAGCATGACAAAAAAAATGGGTCAGCGACCATTTGGGGTAGTAGCAAAAAGTCGTCAGCTGTTAAACACGGCATTGTTTGGAAGTCTGCTTCCACTCGCATCGGGTGTACATGCCCTTAACTTCCAGCCTACTGATGATTTGTCCATCGACATTGATACCACCATCACCTACGGTGTGCAGGTGCGGATGGATGATCGCGATAAAAACATTTTGACAAATACAGGCGGTATTGATCCATCTACATACCTCTTTCCAAATGGTTTCGGATTGGCGGCTGTTGGAAATGAGCCTGGCAATGTCTGTGCAGTTGGGGGACCTACTTATTTTGCTGCTTTTTGTACAGAAGAATTCCAGAACTATGTACAGCGTACGAATGCAGATGACGGTAGTCGTAACTTTGACCAGTATGACTTGACTTCCAATCGTCTGGCAGTCGTTTCTGATATTGACATCAGTTATAAAAACATCGGTCTTTTTACGCGGGTTCAAGCCTACTACGATAGTGTGTTTTTTCACGATACGAGCTGGAGTAATAAATATTTTGCGGAATGGACTAATCTCCAGTCAGACCCACTTAATGGTAATATGGATCCAATGCAAGCAATCAATAACGCTGCATTCCGTGTTCTCCCATCAGCGACAGGTAGCAGTCAAGTTACAGGGGATTCAAATTCAGTAAATCGTTTTGGCGATGATGCTCAGGATGTGCTAGGTCAGAATGCCCGTTTTCTTGACGCCTATGTATACGGGAAATTTGATGTTGCAGGCAGAACGCTCGATCTGCGTTTGGGGCGTCAGGTTATTAGTTGGGGTGAGGCCTTGATGTTGCAAGGTGGTTTGGCCTTTGGTATGAACCGCAATGATGCCTCTATGGCAACAGTTCCCGGTGTTGAGCTGAAAGAGATTTTCTTGCCGACAGGCGCTTTATACGGTCAAATCGATTTGACCGACTCGTTGACCATGGAAGCCTACTGGATGTATGAATGGATTCCTTCCACACTTTTTCCGACGGGCTCTTTTTTCAGTATGCAGGATTTTATTGACGGCGATATCTTCTGGACTCATGCTGGGTTGGGCCAGTTCAATGGAGCTAACAGTCCTGGTGGACTTGCGACTCCTGGCGTAGGACAGGCAGGTGGTTTTACAGGGGCGGATACGACAGATGGTTTTATGTTGCGTCAAAAAGATGTAAATCCTCAGCACGAAGAGAATCAATTTGGTTTGGCTTTTCGTTACCTGTTGGATAATGGGTCCGAGTTAGGCCTCTATGTCGTAAATTATCATGACCGTTATCCTTCCTATTGGGCTGCAGGTGACCGGGGGCATGTAATGGGCACAAATACAGGGCAGCCGGATTCAAACAAGTACACGATTGAATTTAAAGATAATATCAGAATGTATGGGTTAACCTTGAATACTGTGGTGGGTGATGTGCAACTGGGTATTGAATTAGCTTACCGAGCCAATCAGCCAATAGTTCCTGCATGTACATTTGAGGCGGTACTTGGTGGCAGCTGTAAGGATCCGAGCTATGCAGCATTAGGGCCAATAAATGTTAAGTCTGATGGTATTAATTTTGATAATAGTGCCCAGAACGCTGCTAGACAGGGTCTTCACTCTGAATTTGGAATCTTTGGGTGGCCTGCTCGTGCAGAGGTTACTCACTTAAATGTAGGCTTTACTTATATTGCTAACCCTACTCCCTTATGGGATACCGCGACATTAGTCGGTGAATTGGGTATGTGGTATGTTGGCGGCTGGTCTGATGATGAATTGAAATTTGCTCATTTGGGTGCCTTCACCAAGTACGGGGAAGGTTTCAGCATGCAGTTTATGCCGGAATACAAGAATGTGGTGGAAGGTGTGGATATCACTCTGCCTTTATTTGTTAACTACACTATTGACGGCAGCTTTTCGTTTTATAATTACAACGAAAAGAACCTT
>JAGRJA010000081.1 GCA_020443005.1 Pseudomonadales bacterium | reverse complement strand
GGAGATTTGCAGAAAATTCCCTTCGATGCGTCCTCCCGGACGCCCATTGCACCCCATTCCCCTGACCAAATTACGTTTGATCCAGAAAATCTGGCACCGGGTCACACTCCCGAAGTGATATTCAGACGAATCAATGAGATCCGGGATATCAAAGAACGATTCGACTATTTGAACCAACTGACACAGGAGCAGACCCTCAGCTTGCTGGCTGACAGCTTTGTGGATACGCCAGACTCACTTCTGGTCGACGAAACCCGCAGGATGTTTGCGAGGAACTCCCTGAACGTCGTTATCATGGGTGCCGGTATTACTGGGCTTGCACTGGCCAATATGCTCAAGAACACTTTTCGCGACAAGATAAATATTCTTGTGATGGAAAACAGGGTTTATCAAGACCATTACAAGCAACCTTACAATCGCAATTGGCTGACCAATGTGCTCATTTCGACTCTTCTTGGCGTGATGGATCAAGACATTACCGACATACTGAGCTCTTTGGGGGTGGGGGGATTCATCGGTGTTCCAGTCAATGTTCTCGAAACCCTGATGTTGCTTTCCTGTAAAAAGCTGGGTGTGAAATTTCTTTTCAAGAACAGCCGGCAAATAAAGTGGTTAACCTCTGCAAATCTGGATGTTGTCTTTGACGCCACAGGCAACCGGTTCAATGAGGTCTCCATAGATTCCGTTCCGCAACAAAAAATTCAACACTTAAGTGCTTCCGTTAACTTTACCAAAGATTTTGCCAATGGGTTTGCCCAGTATGGTATCCGCCCGGGGCCTTGTCAGAGTCTGGATCAGATCGGTTTGTTGGCCGCCGATAACCTTCTTGTACCCGCTTATAATGATCGCCCCCTAAAAATGGCGATGATCAAAATCACAGGTTTACCTGCCTCCGCGTTCGAAAACTTGTTCCCCAGCGTTGAACAAGTAAATCATGACAATCGGTTCTATCTGTGGCGGGGCACGTTGAAGGACGAAATCAATGAGGCTTTGTTGATTGTTAACCTGACACCACCCGAATACGTAGTATTGGAGAGCGCCTTGATCGCACCAATTTCCATACCGATATTCATGGAGCTCTTTTCAGACTGGGCGGTACTGGATTCCCGTTTCGCGGAATTGCTCAGGAAGATTGCCTCCAGGGTGCCGGGTGACAGTCAAGTGCGGATCGAGCCTCCGTTTTTGTACGAACCCTATATGTTGGAGTATCAGCCAGCGGGAGAAAACATTGACGGTATTCCTCTCATCCGGATCGGTGATTCTGTGTATAACGGCCACGTAAAATGCGGTAATGGCATGGGATATCATATACCCCATCTTCGTTATATTCATGATGCCCTTTTGAAGGGGCAGGTTTTATATCATTGAATCTTTGGGTTTATTTTATAGGTTTATCGGACTCTTCCTGATCGGGTGATACCAAAAATAATGATCACGCATCCGGCTGTTACATATCATTCAATGTGATGGGAAGGGGAATGCGAAAAACCAGAGCGTTAAAGAACGCTCACAACAACGGCAAGGAAGCTCAAATGATTGGAGCGGCATTCACAATTACGACTTCTGAATAAGGAAACTCGACATAACCCGTTTGCCAGCGGGCTCGTGCTCGGCTATACAGAAAGCTCGACCGTCCCAAAATCAGGTCACACTCAAGGG
>JAGRJA010000080.1 GCA_020443005.1 Pseudomonadales bacterium | reverse complement strand
TCTTTTTTGTATGGTAGTAAAAATGATGTTGAAAAATGAAGCCGTTTTATTGGCTTTTGATCGGCAAATATTGCATTTGCCCATGATTGGCAAACTGAGTCGAAATATCAATACGGCGCGCTATGCCAGCACCTTGAGTATTCTTACCACCAGCGGTGTCACGCTGGTAGATGGCATGAAAATCGCCGGCCAGGTATTGTCAAATACCTGGTTGAAGGTGAAGGTCAAGCAGGCGATGACACTCGTGAGTGAAGGCTCAAGCCTGAAAAACGCACTGGAGCAGGCCGGTTATTTTCCGCCAATGATGCTGCATATGATAGCCAGCGGCGAGTCCAGCGGGGAGCTGGATACCATGCTGGAGAGAACAGCACGATCCCAGGAGATGGATCTGGAAAATTTTATCAGTGTTATGGTTGGGCTCGTCCCCCCGATTATCATCCTGCTTATGGGCGGAATGGTATTTATGATTGTGCTGGCGATATTATTGCCCATATTCCAGTTGAACCAGATGGTGGGGTGATGGTCTTAATGACCATAGTGCGTCTGACCGTAGTTCGGGTTGACGCAAGTCACTGACACTTGTTTATTTGTCGCTTTCAAGAGGTTTTTTAAAATGAAAAATTTATCACGAACATTTTCCCGGCAGAAAGGTTTTACGCTGATTGAGATCATGGTTGTTGTTATCATTATCGGCGTTCTGGCCGCCTTGATCGCCCCCAATATTATCGGCAAGGCAGGGGAGGCGCGTGTGACTGCTGCAAAGGCTGACCTGAAAACCATTACCTCCGCGCTGAATATGTACAAGCTGGATAATTTTACCTACCCGACAACCGATCAGGGTTTGCAGGCGCTGGTGACAAAACCTTCAGGTCAGCCTGAGCCCAAAAATTACAACAAGGATGGTTATTTACCGGAATTTCCCAAGGACCCTTGGGGTAATGATTATATTTATATCAGCCCGGGTACCAGCGGCGGCTTTGATCTGATGTCCTATGGTGCTGACGGGCGCGAAGGCGGTCAGGACGATAATGCTGATATCCATAACTAGGTGGCGTCCTGAATAGCCATAGTCAGAAATTGTGAAATCCATTAGGTTACAGAAGGGTTTTACACTGATCGAAATAATGGTGGTGGTTTTTATCATTGCCATCAGTGCGGGCTTGGCTGTTATTACAGTGGGCAACAATTCGCATCGACAGCTGGACAGCGAAGCGCAACGCCTTTTACAGATCATGCAGAGAGCCTCGGAAAAAGCCGTGGTTGATAATTCCGAAATCGGGTTTTATATCGACGAAGACCAGAAATACAGTTTCTACGAATTTGATGACCATAGACTCGCCTGGAAATCTTTGGCAGACGGTGTATTAGCTCCCCATGTTTTTCCTGAAAGAATCATGCTCTCGATAGATGTTGAGAATGAAGAGATTGACCTCGTTGACCTTTATCAGCTTAATAATTCCGAGATTCGTGATTTTGGCGAAGAAAATTTCATTCCAACGCTGCTGCTCACATCCGATGGGCAGGTTACTCCTTTTGAAATTCATATCGGTTTTGAAGATGTTGATAATATTGTGTATACCCTGAAAAGCGATGGCGTAAGCGGTTTTCGTTTGCAAACAGAGGAGAGAGCATTTTGACGGGGAGGCGATATTTCAGTAAAACTCGGCAAACCGGCTTCACGCTTCTGGAAGTTCTTGTCGCTCTTACCATGTTCGCAGTCGTTGCCGTCATGATCAACACCCGTTCTGCGAGTGCGATGAATAACCTCGCACGCATCAAGGAAAAAACCTTTGCGCTCTGGCTTGCGGAAAACAAGGCAGCCGAGTTGCGACTGAAAAAACAATGGCCCTCTGTTGGTAATGCGATAGACAGTGTCGATATGGCAGGTCGGGAGTGGTATGTCGATACCGATGTTCTGGAAACACCCAACAAGAATTTGCGTCGTGTCGTAATTCGTATCTATGAAAACGATGCTGACGAAAAAGATAACAGTATTGTTGCCTTGTACACCTTCGTAGGTAAACATTAATGAGGGCTTTGAGCACGACTGCCTGTAGTTTGCCAGTCAGAAAACAAGGGGGCTTCACCCTTATAGAAGTGGTTATTGCCCTTGGCATCTTTGCGCTTCTCGGTGCGGGTTGTTACAAAGTGCTCAGTACCCTTGCCCGAACGCAAAGCGTTGTTGATCAGCATACAAAGGAGTTTGGTGCACTGGTCAAGGGTATGACGATTCTCTCAAATGACCTTGAGCAAATCATTAACCGGAGAATCCTGCCTGACCGTGAAACAGCGACTGATTTTGCGGTGACTACCCATAATGAGGACTATCTTCTCGAATTCACACGAAGTGGTTATAGAAACCCTTTGTTGATGAACCGCAGTGAGCTCCAGCGGGTCGCTTATGCAGTGACAGAGTTACCCGAAAGTGCACATGATGAGTTCGAAACAGCATCTTCCGGTGATAACAAAAAGGAGAATCGTTACCTTGTTCGCTATACATGGAAGGTACTTGATCGTGGAGGAGATAGCGACCCTGTCGAGCAGGTGATATTCAGTGACATCGAGGATTTTTCAATACGCTTTCTTGATGAAACCGATAACTGGGTTGAGGAGTGGCCGCCATCAAACCGCAACAAGGTGCGTGCTTTGCCTGCCGCCATAGAGATTGAAATGAATACCGGGCGATATGGTGTCATTCGTCGCTTGTTTGATACAGGTAATGTCGACCCATGATGAAAAATGCGTTGCCGTGGAAGCCGAACAAGGGGCCTCGAACGCAAAGTGGCGTTGCCATGTTGACTGTTATTTTTATGTTTGCAATTGCGACGGTGATTATTGCCAATATTATTATGAAACTGGATGTTGATATTGATCGGCATAGCAGTGTTATGCAGCATGCCCAGGCCTGGCAATATGCGCTTTCAGGTGAAGAGTGGGCCAGACAAACACTTTATGAAGATATTCTTGCTTCACGCGAAGTGGATCACCGTAATGAAGATTGGGCCAATACAAGCGAAAAGTTTGATGTCGAAGGCGGTTATCTTGAAATTGAAATCACCGATATGCAGGGGCTTTTTAATTTGAACAGCCTTGTTAATACAGAGGGTATCGCAGATGTGCCTGCTGTAAATGCCTTCAAGCGCTTATTGAGTGTTGTTGAAGTTGAGCCGGCACTTGTCAGCACTTTACCCAACCTGCTCAAGGATTGGCAGGACAAGGATCATTTGAGTGGTACAGAGCGCGATGATTATTTATCCCTTGAGCCCTCTTACCGGCCACCAGATGATGCCATGGCGAGTATCAGTGAAATGCGTTTGCTGAAAGACCTGAGCAAGAAAGAATACCAGGAGCTTCGTCAAAAATTGTTTCCCTTTGTCACTGTCTTGCCTCGAGGCACAGCGCTGAATATCAACACTGCTCCCCCAGAGGTTATAGCTTCATTAAAAAACGGGGTAAGTCTGGTTAATGCAAAAGGCATCGTGGATAACATTGAGTCTTATAGCAAGGGGATTTCAATAGCACAGTTTAATAATATGATGAACTGGCAAAATCAGTCGCCCCCATTCACGCTGGATGTAAAAACCGGGTATTTTCGTGTGAATGTGAGAGCCAGGTTTTTGGATACATACGCATTTTTAAGTTCCGTTCTCAAGCGGGATCCCAAAAACGGAGAAATCACGCTCGTTTCAAGAGACAAGGGGCAGCGCTTTATTTTTTACTACTCACAAGGGTTTGTAGACAGTGAGCCTGATATTTTCGATATTGATTTGTAGGCATGCAGAAAGGTTCATTGATTTACTTTTACAGTAAAATCGCTACACTAAACGAAGTTGATCGCTGGTGGGTGCACCTTATTCTTAGCGGTTCATCCCGAGGTGTTTTATAACAATCATGTCAAAAGAACTGTTCGTCATTTTTCTTGATCCGTTGAATTCAGGTGAGTTAATTGCCGATTGGATTCATGTTGATATCAAAGGCAGTGAAGTCGCTTCCGGTTTTGCCGAGCCGTTAACGGCCGTTGGAACAGCGCTTCAACAGGTATCAAAGTCTGTACAGGTTGTTCTTGTGTTGCCTGCAGACAAGGTGGTTGCAACCACTGTTATCATGCCGCTGAAAGGTGGCAGGCAAATGATGCAGGCACTTCCCTATATGGTTGAGGAAGGTATAGCGGAAGATATTGACAAAATGCATTTGGCCGTTGGTGTTAAACGGCTTTCCGGCAAGTTGCCGGTAGCACTCATTCTGAAGGAGTATCTGCAGCATACACTCGAAGTATTGCAGAATGCTTCAATTCAGCCAGAGGCCGTTTATTCCCGTCCACAATTGCTTTCGAGTCAGCCGAAATGCCTCACCGTAGCCATTCTTGAAAACGAATGTTATCTGGTGGCAGAACATTTTTTTACGGTATCGGAGCCCGCGAACCTCAGTCTGGTGATAGATCTTTTCCTTGAAAAGGCAGAAGAAACCATCGAGCGTGTTGAAATGGTTTTTGATCATCAGGACGGGGAACAGGCTCTGTTGGCTGATCAGTTGCGTACTGAGATAGAGGCGACCCACGCTTTACCGGTCAGCTTCGTTGATTGCGGGAAAGATTTCAGGGCGCTGCAGATCGCCTGTTTGCAGAAAGGTCATGCTGCCATCAATTTATTGCAGGGCGCTTTCGGGAGTGGTGATGGTGAAAGCGGGGTGATTCGCCGCTGGGCGCCATTGGCCTGGGTAGTTGTTATCTGCGTTGCCTTGCAAATCGGTTTCAATCTTGCTGCCGGTTATTATTTTGAGCACTATGCCAGTGTCGGGACAAAAAACATGCACGACTTTTACAGTCGTCTGTTTCCCGATGAAAAAAACATTGTTGACCCGAGAAACCAGATGGAAGCAAAGTTGCTGAATTTTTCCGGCGTCAAGGGTCAGAGCGGGTTTTCCACCTTGATGGGTGATGCCGCGGCAGCCTATCAGGCAATGGGTAATCCCTCTTCTCTTGATATCGGTCAGTTTCGTTATGAGGCACGAAGAGGGCAGCTTGTGATGGAGCTCACGGCAGATTCGATTGCTGTGCTTGATACATTCAAACAACATATCGTTGATGCAGGGCTTTCCGCTGAAATTCTTTCCGCCAGTGAGGAAGGGAATAAGATCAACGCCCGTATGCAAATAGAGGGTGGCAGCTGATGAGACCGGGTTCATTTTTGGAAAAAGCGGCAATCCGTTTTGAACAAATGCCACAGAATGATCGTCGTGCCTTGCTGCTGTTGTCAGCCTTTTTTGTTGTCTGTATTGCCTATCTGGCGTTGAGTGCATCCAGCCGTTTCCGCGCGGAAGCTGTCGATCATTTTGTTGATGTTCGTACCAACAGCGCGTGGATGTATGCCAATATCCGGCCGGTAAAAGCCCTGACGGGCAGTGCATCCCGAATGGCGTATAAGGGGGCAGATGATTCATTGATAACAGTTGCTTCCTCGACAGCGAAAGAATTTTCCCTTGTGCTCAAGCGATTCCAGCCGGATGGAGCGGAAGGTCTGCGACTTTCTCTGGAGGGTGCCAACTTCAATCAGATGTTACTCTGGTTAAATAAACTGGAAAAAGAATACGGCGTGAATGTAAAACATATTTCTGTCGAGAAAGAGGCCAAAAGGCCCGGCATGGTGGATGTAAGCCTCTCTCTGGTTCGTTTGTGAGTAGCTACCATTATTGAGTTTCCGGTTTTAACGGCTCTTGTTCTGTTCTACAATGACGCCCGTTTTTTCCTGCAAAAATTTTTGCTGTCCTCTGGTCTTTATCAACAAGCCGGTTTTACCGGATTATTGATCGGTTTCTTTCTTTACGGAGTCTGATGTGTTCAAGATACAAACATTCAATAAAATCGCAGTAAAAGGTCTGGAAAGGTTTGATCGGGATCGCTATGAGGTGGCCAGCGAAATCGGAACGCCTCATGCCATTCTCCTGAGGAGCCACAAGATACAGACTGAACTTGTTCCGAACTCTGTTCTGGGTATCGCGCGGGCAGGTGCAGGGCTAAATAATATGCCAGTCGCTGAAATGACCAACCGGG
>JAGRJA010000008.1 GCA_020443005.1 Pseudomonadales bacterium | reverse complement strand
TGCCTTCTTTGTAGTCAGTTTCAATGATGTTGGCCATCATCGAGCTGTCAATCATGATGTGGTAGCTGCGCATGAAGTAGGAAGTGGCAGCAGAAGTAATAATGAGAAGAATGATTGCCGGTTTGAAAAACGGGCGAAAGCCCAGCATCATGACCGTGAGGTGAATCAAGATGCCCGTCAATATTGTTGCAGATAGCATAAAGCCAAAATCATGCAGGTTGTGTAGGCCGTGTTCATGATAGATTTTGTTTAATACGGGGATGTTGAAGCAGAAAAGAATATAGAGTGTTGCACAGATTGAAATTTGACTGCAGGAAAAGGCAGGCCTGTTTTTTGATGTGCGCCGCAATGCTTTCAAGCGTGATAAAAATGCCATTGAATAGTACCCGTCACTCAAAGGCCAGGTTCGAGAACCATAATCCGGTTAGGTTCGCCGGCAATGTAGATTCGACGTTCCCTGTCCATGGTTATCCCTTCCGGATTCTCGAGAAAATGTGTGAAAGGCGTTCGGCCCTGTTCCAGTGACAGGCTTTCGATGACTTCGCCGCTCTGGTAAGAGATTGATAGCAGTTTTCGCGATTCGTCGCTCACAACAAGCAGGCGTCGTTGTGCATCGTCGGCATAGAGCGCCGAGATATCCTTTACTCCTTTTATTTCAAATCCACTGGCTTCAAAAAGGGTTGAACCAATATTTTCTTCCGTTAAGGGTGTATTCGGTTCGATCTGTTCAGTTATCGGCGTGAGATGATAGATGTCGGCCGGATTTTTTTCGTTGGCAACCCATGCGCCGAAAACGGGAGACCACGCTATGCCTTCGAAACCACGGTTGTTGCCCAGGTGTGTTTTCATGCTTGAATGGGCGAAATTGTCGGCATCCAGTGTTTTTGTGCTTTTGTCGATATGCACCCATGTGACGGTGCGGTTTCGTTCCTGAATAATCAGGTAGTTGCTTCCAGTGATATGAACAATGTCTTCGGCATCATTGAAATTGATTAAATCGATATGGCGAATTAATTCTCCGTCCATATTGATTTCAACCAGATGGGAATGTGTGCTTTCAATGGCAAACAGTGTGTTTTCTTCAGGTGATAACGCCAGACCGGAGAGATCGCCCTTGATACTTTCGACAGTGATGAATTTGCTGACTTTGTAATTCGACAGATTGTTATCAGCAGTGCTTTCCTTGGAGAGCAGATGATGAGCGGATCCGAAAACACAGGCGGTAAAAAGCGTTGCGGTTAGCCGTTTGAACAAACGATGCCTGATCAGCTGTAACACGGTTTTATTCATTCTCAGGACCGCTGGTGTTGTCACGCAGGGAAATCAGTGCACTCTGTACGAAGGCTTGCATTATTGGCCACAGGGCATTTTCCGTGCCGGTGTCGTCTACTCTGGTGACAGCGTTGTCAGGCCTGAAGTGGTATTGATAGAGAATACGCTTGCCGTCTGGCCCCCTGACCAGCAAATGGCTGTCGGAAACAAGAGCAACAGTGGGGTCATTACCCGAGGGTTTGATCACGGCGATACCCCGGTCATTGTCTGGCAGGTTGAGCAGGTCTCGCCCCCAGCATTGGTGCTGGTAGGGTTTTCCGAGAAGGCTCATCACGGTAGGCACGATATCGATCTGCGAACCCACCGTTTGCTCAAGATGACCATGTTTTTCAACAATGCCGGGCCCGATCAGAAGCAGGGGAACATGAAAGCGCAGCAGGTCTACAGCCGTTAACTGTTGCTGGACGCCAAAGCCGTGATCGCCCACGATGACGAAAAGCGTATTTTTGTAATAGGGTCTGTCTTTGATGGTTTTGAAAAATTCACCCAGTGCATAATCTGAATAACGCATGGCCGTGAGCCTTTCGGATACAGCACCATTAACAATGACGGGCGGCATGGGTAGCGGATCGGGCAGAGCGTAGGGCGTGTGATTGGAGAGGGTTTGCAGAATGGCGACAAAAGGTTTGTTATCGGGAAGCCGGTCGAGTTCGCTGATGGCTCGGTTGAACATGTCTTCATCCGATACTCCCCAGGTGGGGTCCGAGAATTTGGGGTTGATATAATCTTCTCGTCCGACAAAATGGCTCATGCCCTGATTCTGAAAAAAACCCACCTGGTTGTCCCAGCTAAAGCTGCCGTTATAGACAAATAGCTGGCTGAACTTGTCCTTTGGCAGGATTGCCGATATGCCGGAGAAAGAATGGGCGCCTTCAGGTTGCTGCATCAGGTACTCATGGCCGGGCACATTGGGGAAGCAGGATAAAGAGGCAAATACCCCCTGATGGGTATGAGTGCCGTTGGAGAAAAACCGTTCAAACAATAAACCTTCCTTTGTCAGTTCGTCGAATGCAGGCGTGATGCCTTTCTGTCCGCCCAAGGCTCCCGTATAAAAACCACTGAAGCTTTCCATCAGGATAATGACGACATTTTTCGGTGGTGTAGTGTTAACCGGTGGTGTGGTGATGCGTCTCAAAACTGCACTGTCACTGTCGATGAGCTGCTCGTTGGGCAGCATCCAGCGGGAGCGAACAATGTCTGTGGCCTGGTCATTTGGTAGCTGTTTGAACCAGAAGGCATTGGCATCTTTCTTGTCTGCCAACGCAGTTGCCGCCTTGGCCAGCGTGAAAGCGCCGTTCAGACCTAGGTGATTGGCAAAGGTGTACTGGCTGAAAAAAGCGTCTCCCCAGCGCAGTGGTGGGCCATGGCGAAGCGTACCCCGGGCGCCCACGGCGGCAAGCAGTAAAACAGGAACAAATACACCAAGACGAACAAGCCGCGCGTTTTTGGTCGGTGCTGTGCCCATGGCTTGCGTCAAGCGGTCGGCCTTTAACATCGCGAAGTGGAAGAGCGAAGCGAGAAAACCGATCAGTATCAGGTAGCGAATAACCGGAAAACCGTACCAGATCATGCTCAGAACGGTTTCCGGGTCTTCTTTTACATATTCGAAAACGAGGCTGTTCAGGCGCTGATGAAACTCCTGGTAAAAATCCAGCTCAAGCACCGCCAGAAAAGCCAGCAGCGTACCGTAGACGGTGAGCCAGATGCGTATGATCCTTCGCCGTTTTTCAGTGAGTGGTGACAGAAACGCAAAGAGCAGTGGCAGCAGACCGTATACGGCAATAATCATGTCAAAACGCAGGCCGATACCGAAGGCCGATAAAACGGTTTCACCCGGAATGTCCCGTGCAAGGTCGGCATGAAAATAGAGAAAGAGGCTGCGCAATATTCCCTGAAAAACAAGTAACCAGAGAACCGTGATTGCGATAAAGGCCAGATCGCTTTTCAGTGAGAATCGGGGATTTTGTTGCATGCCTTGAAACCGCTAGCTTGAAAATGCCGCAACTATAGGCCGGTTGATGTATTCACGATGTAAAAAAAGTATCAAGGAATTATCAAATTCAATGGTTTTGTGTTCCAAGATGGATGGGCTTCACTGTGATCACTTGCTGAAGTGGATGGCGGCATTGAGAGATCACTTGTGTATTGTGGTTGTGGCTGTTGTTCTGTTTATGGTAAATAGTTGCACGCAGTTGAAACTGAAATTGTTTTCTCCGGGGCCCGTTGTTGATGTCAGAAGACCATGATTTGATTGTCTCCCGTTTTGAAGAGCCTGCTGAAGTGCTCAGATCCCGCTTTCAGGAGTGGGGTTACCTGTACTTGCCGGGCTATATGCCTGCCGACCGCTGTGCCGGGTTGCTGGATGAGTTTGTTGATCTGCTGGCGCCACATGTGGTGAAAAACGGTGAGCAAGCCACACCGGTGCTCGCTGGAGAGCCCTTTTACGAAACCGATGCCATCTGGGATGCGGTTTACCCGAAGATGCAATCGCTTGAGGCCTTTCACGGGTTTTTTCACCAGCCGGAAACAATCGAACTGATGGAGCTGGTAACCGGCACCCGGGCGTTTGTTTACCCGATGAAAATGGCGCGCATTTCAACACCGGGCAAGGTGGGCTATGAAACGCCACCACACCAGGATGCCCATTCGCACAATGCCGGTCCGACCATGGCGGGTATCTGGGTGGCACTGCATGATGTGGATGCCAACATGGGGCGCCTGAAGTTGTTGCCAAAATCGCATCTGGGTGGCAAGCGGCCGGTGTTCCAGGCCCAGGGTGTGGGCGGTGTGCAGTGCGAGATCTACCCGGATGAAACCCTGTGGCATGTGTCGGATGTGCAGCAAGGTGATGTGATTATTTTTCACTCCTGCATGGTGCACAAGGCTGAACCCAATCTGTCAAAAGACAAGGTGCGCATGAGCATCGACACCCGTTTCTGTGATTACGGTGCCCCGGTGTTTTCGCTGAATCTTGAGCCGCACCACGGTTGGCGTATTGAGGAACTGAATTGGGCGTTCATGTACCGCAACTGGCAGGATACCTCGCTGCAGTATTACTGGAAGGATTATCCGAACTTTTTCTAGCAGGTGGCGTTTTTCAGTCGGTTGCAGGCAGTCGCACTGATTGGATCAGGTTTTTGCCAACTGGCTAAAGCGCTCTTCAGCAATTGCCTTGAGCCCCAAAGCGCAGGCGTTAAAACCGTTCTCGATATTTCGGCCAAAATTTTTCAGCATGCCGGCGATTTGATCGCCTTCAAATTCGTCAATGGTGTAATAACTGCACTGTGTGTCACCAAGCGCTTCAAGATACTGGTAACGAATGGCCTTTACCGGATCTCCCGGTTCGTTTTTCATTCCCCAGGCCAGCACTTTTTCCGGCTCGATCTGCGTCATGAACTCCACCTGTTTTTGCAGTCCATGGCCGAGGTCGCAGTGCATTTCAACGGGTGCACCTGGTTCAAGCCGGGTTTTGATGGAAGGGCAGAAGGGGTTCCACTTTTCGTAGTTTTCAAAATCCACCAGGATCGACCAGACCAGCGTAACCGGCGCATTGATAATGACTTTCTCTGAACTGACGGTGGTGTCGGTAATCATGCTGTTGCTGTATCCGCTGGTTTACAGTTTGCCGGCCAGGTCAAGCGCGGCGATATAGCCGAAGGTCATTGAGGGGCCCAGCGTTGAGCCGGCACCGGGATAGCTGTTGCCCATGACCGAGCCGGTGGTATTGCCGGTGGCATAAAGCCCTTCGATGATGTTGTCGCCGGTGTCGAGCACGCGACCGCGATGATCGGTTTTCAGGCCGCCCTTGGTGCCTAGGTCACCGGGCCAGATCAACATGCCGTAGAACGGTGGTCGCTGGATGGGTGCCAGTGTCGGGTTCGGGTAGCCGGTGGTAGCATCGGAGTAATAACAATCCTGCGCATTGCCACCGCGATTGAAATCCTCATCCACGCCGCTTTCAGCAAAGCCGTTAAAACGCTTGATGGTGGTGGCAAGACCTGCCGCATCGACATCCATCTGCTGCGCCAGTTCATCGAGCGTATCTGCCTTGAAGATGAATCCCGGTTTTTTGTATTCATCCGGCATTTTTTCATCGGGCATGATTTTGGCGGGATAGATACGACCATTGGCGAGCGCGTATTCCTCGCGGTAGCGGCCATCCATGATCATGTAGCAGGGGATGGCGGGTGAGCTGTCATTGGCAGCGTATTGCCCCTTGACCACATCTTCGTAAGGCGCCGCCTCATTGGTGAAACGCTCACCGGCCTTGTTGACAAAAATACAGCCGGGCATGGATTTGCCGATGATCAGTGATTCCGGTTCACCCTTGGGCAGCAAGAAGGAAGGGCTCCACCAGGCGCAGTGCATGAATTCGAGCTGGGCACCGATTTTTTCACCTGCGCTGATACTGTCACCGAGGTCGTGCGGGTTGGCACTGCTCCAGTCACCGCTGATCGGGTGCTTCTGGTATTTCTGCCGCATCTCGGTGTTTCTGCCGAAACCACCGCTGGCAAGAATCACGCCCTTGCGGGCAGTAATCGTAACAGGCTGGCCGTTTTTGCTGGCGCGGATACCGCAAACACGACCATCTTCAAGCAGCAGTTCCTGCAAGCGGGTATTGAGCCATAGCGGGATGTTGCGATCCATCATCGAGGCACGCAGGCTGCCCGCCAGCGCCTGTCCGAGCACCATGCGGTTGTCGCGTTTTCCCTTGATGCGCATGGGTATGTCGAGAAAGTGAATCAGCAGTCGCCAGAGAATGAAGAAATTGCGGAAGCGTTCCGATTTGAGCATTTCGTGCGCTTCAATGGCGGTCATGCTGATGCGGTTAAACAGCGGTCGGGTCGAGGGCAGGCGGATGTCTTCATCATTTTCTTTCAGCTTGCGGCGGCTGAAAGGTTTGGAGTCGAGCGAGCGGGCACCCGGCTTGTAGCCCGGCAAATCGGGATAGTAATCAGAGTATTCGACCGCTGCGTTAAAAGCGGTGTGTGTGTTTTGCTCAAGATAGCGCAGCATGGCGGGCGCATATGTCAGGTAGGCATGCAGCTTTTCTTCAGGCACTTCACCTTTTGTCGTCGCTTTCAGGTAGGCCATGCCTTCTTCATAACTATCGCTGATACCGGCTTTTGGCATCAGGTGGTTGGCCGGTACCCAGACAACGCCACCCGACATGGCCGATGTGCCGCCAAACTGGTCGGATGCTTCAATCAGCAGGGTGTCGAAACCCTGGTCAGCGGCAGTGATGGCAGCCGTCATGCCGCCGGCACCGCTGCCGACCACAATCACATCAACACTGTGCATGTTTTCGCTGCTTTGGGAATCTGCTGTCACAGGGGTTTACCACACCGGAGTTTGTCTGAACGATAGAAACTTTCTTCAAAGTGACTAGCAGGTTATCACTTCGCCTGCTGCGTTTATTTAGGTATTTTCAGTATCCGAACACCTTTACGGCGGTGTCAGGGCAATATCGAGAATAAACTGCTTGAGTTCGCGGTAACGCTTGTTCACCGGATAATCCGGAAAGTGAATCCAGTGGATGGCGCTGGTGTTGATGGCGCCATCAATCATTTCTGCGAGAAAGCGCGGGCTGAAGGCCGGGTTGATTTCTCCGCGTTGTTTGCCGGCTTCCAGCATTTTTTCAAACAGCTGTATCTGGTTCTCCATCTTTTTGCCGCTGCTGTCACTGCTTTGTGACAGATCGAGCATGGCGTGGCGAATCAGGTTGCGTTCAAGCAGCGGTTTGTCCGACAGGTTGCTGCCCTGTTTTTGCAGGAAGCAGAGCAGGCGCTCACGCGTCGTGCTGAACCTGCTCATGCATTCATCGAAGTGACGCCTGGATGCATCGAGCAGCAGAGACTGGCTGATGGCTTCAATCAGGTCATGTTTTGAGGGGTAGTAGTTGTAGAAGGTTTTTTTTGAAATTTCTGCCCCTTCGCAGATGTCTTCAATGGTGATCTGTTCAAGTTCAGTGCGTGATAGCAGCGTGATGGCAGTTTCGTGCAAACGCTGGTGGATGCGTTGTTTGTTGCGCTCCCGCAGGCTGGATGATTTTTCTTTGGAAGCTGTCTGTGCAGTGGGCAAGGTCTTGCTCCTCCGCCGTTTTAGGTAATTGTCGAAGTTGCCTATAGTAACCCTTGTGTAAAAGTAAACTCAAGTGTATTTTTATGGCTATCAATCACGGGCGGCACCCATTGAGGCTTGCCTGCCGTAGCAATACATTGTCTTGAAAGCGCAAATGGGGTGGCTTATGCAGGGTCAGGGTTTGTATATCAATGAAGATGGCAGCGTCAGGGAAGATATTATCGTTGCCCAACGTGCGGCACTGGAGGCCTCGGCCAGAAAACACGGGGTTGATCCGGATT
>JAGRJA010000079.1 GCA_020443005.1 Pseudomonadales bacterium | reverse complement strand
TATTTTTCGATTCATAAAATACGGTTTACCCTGTAGCTTTGTCTGTTTTTTCGGAAGCAGCAGGAAGCTGCAAAGTGAAAGCGGTACCGCGACCATTTTCAAACCACGGGCTGGTGACCTTGATGCTCGCCTTATGTTCCTCAAGAATACTGTAGACCATCGAAAGTCCCAGGCCTGTACCTTCACCGGCATTTTTCGTGGTGAAAAAGGGTTCGAACAACTGATCCTGATATTCTTTGGGAATACCTGAACCCTCATCAATAACCTGAATGATAAAGCTGTTTTCCTGCCTGTTGGCTTTTATCCAGACATGCCCCTGTTCATCACTTGCGTCGCGGGCATTGCTTAACAGATTGATGAAAACCTGCGTTAACCTCTGGTCATTGCCAAAGATCATCATGCCGCGTTCCACTTCGTTAATATATTTGATGTGTTTTTTGTCTTTTTGCAAGTGCAGCAGGGAAATGGCCTCGACAATGCAGTTGTAGAGGTCTGTTTCCTGCATTTCCTGATCCGGTGTGCCACTGTGCGAAAAACTTACCAGGGAGCTGACGATGCGTGAAATGCGTTCTGTCTGCCCCAGAATCTGTTGTGCTGTTTCCAGTGTTTCGTTTCTATCAGAATCGTACTCAAGATTTTGCGCGAGACAGGCGATTCCTGTTACAGGGTTACCTATTTCATGGGCGACGCCGGCAGCCAGACGCCCGATCGATGCGAGTCGTTCACTGTGAATCAGTTCCTGTTCAAGCCGCTGTGTTTCAGTGAGGTCTTCCAGAAGAATAACCTGTCCGTCACCCATGCCACTAAAGGCGCTGCCGAGTTGCGATTTATGCAGATTGATCCAGTGCGACCGGCCGTTCAGTTTTATGTGGCTTTTATGCAGATGTTGTTTTTGGCCATGAAAAAAATCACTGATCAGCGATTTCCAGGGTTCCGGCAGCGATTGCAATCGTGAACCCACGATGTTTTCAGAATCAATGCCGGTGATTGATACCATTGTCCTGTTCCACATCAGTATTTCTTCATCATAACCCAGCGAGCAAATTGCCAGTGGCAGGTCTTCCAGTATTTGACGGTGATAGCGGCGCATATTATCGATTTCACGGGCCAGACCAGTCAGGTGATGCTGATACTCGTTCAAACGGTTTTCGGCGTAGTGAATATCTTCTGTAGAGGGTGAATCGGGCTCTTTGTAGGGTATGAGCCTGGCCATGATTTCATGAGCCATTGCCGAGCCCAGCAAATCGGACAGGTTGGCTTCTACCTTGTCTCTTAAACGGCGCAAGGCGTAAGGCCGGTTTTCTTCAGTTTGCAATTCCAGTGATGCCAAAGCCTGATTGACTTCGTTGTTGGCGATATCCTCACCCAGTGAAGAAGCCAGTCTTTGTTTCATTTCGTCAGCCGAGCTGATGTCCAGTTCCAGTCGCATTGGCCGGTTAAGGGCATCAATGGAGCATAATTCCGCCGCTTTCTTTTCTTCCGGGGATGTCTTGCTTAACCAGGAAACCAGAAAGAACACAATGACATTTGCAGCCAGCGCAGCGACTGCTATGTCGCTCCAGTGCTCCATACCCAGAGGTACAGAATGCTGCAGAAATGGGATGTTGAGTATGCGTTCGTAGGTCATCATCGGCACCAGTAAACCCTGGAACCAGATCAGGGTACCAACGGCCAGCCCCGCCAAAAAGCCTTTTCTGTTTGCTGTGGGCCAGTAAAGAACGGCAAGTATACCTGGCAGAAACTGCATGGTTTCGATGAAGGAAATAATCGCCAGGTTGGTCAAACCCTGCCGATCGTCAAGCAGATAATAAAAAGCATAGCCAAGAAGGGCGATGCCCATAATGAGAAAGCGGCGCAACACGACCAGCCTTTCATAGATACCCTGTTTTTTGGGTGCGTGAGATTGGAAGAGGGGAAGGATCAGATGGTTCAAACACATGGATGCCAGCGATGTGGTGATAACAATCATGGCGCCGGTGGCCGCGGATAAACCGCCGAGATAGGCGAACAAGGCCAGCGAGGGGTTGTTGGCAGACAGTGGAACACCAATTGTGAAATACTCAGGCGCAAAATCAGAACCCAGTTCAAAGCCGGCCCAGAGAATCGGGTAAATCGGCAAGCTGATAATCAGCAGGTAAAGCGGGATTCCCCAGGTTGCCATTTTGATGGTGCGTGTGTTGCTGTTTTCCTTGAAACCCATATGAAAAACATGTGGCATGGTGATCGCAGTAGAAAAGAACAGAAGCAGCAGTGTGTGGTTGGCGGTGTTTCTGATCGGTGTATACAGAACCTGCTGGTTTTCGGGGTGAAGAACCAGCCACCATTGCAGTTCGGGCAGTCCGCCAAAAACCTTGTTGAGCGCGAAT
>JAGRJA010000078.1 GCA_020443005.1 Pseudomonadales bacterium | reverse complement strand
GGACGAAATAATTGTTCTCGTTTTTCAGCACTTCATTCACACCCGGCTGAGTCGCAACAACAAACATTGAAGGCATACCTTCAGGAACATCAAGTTTGATCAACTGGTTATCTTTGCGAGCCTTTGCTGAAAAACCGAGATAATCCTGCTGAAAATCTGCCAACCCGACTGTAATCATAAAGCCCCCTGTCATTTTTAGAAAAATGATTGTGGCAGTATAGCCATAGGCGTACAAGGTAATTAGTACAAATTACTGATAAGTAATTAACGCAGAAAACACGCTTTTCACAGGATTCATGATACCGGTCAATTTCATCATTCAATCAACGGCAGTTCCTGTTTCACCTGCTGGCCCAGGCATTCGAGCTTTATGCTAAAGTCGTCATTTTCGCATCCCGGTATTTACTGTTTCATGTTACCAACCAAACGAAAACAACTGATCATTTCCGGTAATTCTGCGCTCGTAATCAAGAACACTGAAATGCCTGAACCGGCTTCTCATGAAGTCCTTATCAAAGTTACAGCTGCAGGCGTTAATCGCGGTGACATTCTGCAGCGAAGGGGTTTATACAAAGCACCTGACAATGCATCTGCTGTTCCGGGGCTGGAAGTTTCAGGCAAGATTGTCAAAGCCGGTATTGATGTAACAAGCGTAAAGGTCGGTGATACAGTTTGCGCATTAACAGAAGGCAACGGATACAGTGACTATGCACTGAGTCATGAGGACTATTGTTTTCAAACCGGCAAGCTCGACCTGCAACAAATGGCAGCCTTCCCCGAAGCGCTCTTCACAATCTGGCATAACATTTTTCAGCGTTGCGGCCTCACCCGCGAAGAGAACATTCTCATTCACGGTGGCAGCAATGGCATTGGCGTTATAGCAATACAGCTTTGCGCTTTATTGGGAGCCCGGGTGTTTTGCACAGCGGGCTCTGAAGAGAAACGGGCGCTTTGCCAGAAACTCGGTGCAGAAAAAGCCTTTGATTACCACTTGCCGTCATTTTTTGAAGAACTCTCACATATCCCCTCCCTTAAACACGGGAAAAATGGCATGGATGTTATTCTTGATATTGCCGGCGGCGATTTTATTGAGCGAAACTTTATTGCAGCTGCCGAAGAGGCAAGGATTTGCCTCATTGCCTTGATTCGAGGACATAAAACAACAGTGAGTTTTGCACCGGTTATGACCAAACGGCTAACTATTACCGGTTCAACCCTTCGACCACTCAGTCAGCTTCAGAAATCAGCAATTTCAGAAGACATTCGCGAGCGGGTTTGGCCGGAGATACTCGCCGGCAAAATCAAACCCGTTATCGACTCAGTGTTTCCTTTCAGCGAGGCTGATCTGGCCCACCAGCGCATGGAGTCCGGACTGCACTCCGGCAAGATACTGCTCTTGCCCGATTAATATTGCTGACACAGGCTGTCCTGTCAGGGCCGGCATGATTTCCCCCATACCAATAGTATTTACAACCCATTGAGCGCTGATTCAGACGATTTATAAAGCGCATTCATTTGTTATCCGTTTGCTGATCAAGTATTTGCTTTTAAGGTAAACAAACGGCATCTGCAGCAATTTTGTCTGTCGTTATGAGTAAATCATCACTGGTTTTAGCCGCTGTTTTGTGAAGTTTTTCAAGCGCCATTTCACACTCACTACTGTAAAGCACAGCAAAGTCATCCGAACTTTGATGGTTTTTACCGCAGTACATATTCGCAATGTATTTCAAGCCCTCAATCAGAAACGGATTCCGTTTCTCGATTTCGACAGAGGTAGCCTCTCGCATTTCCCTGAGAGACTCCCGGCATTTATCCATATCCATGCTATAAACCACTTCAGGCTGCTCCGCTGTCTCTTTTTTCTGATCACCCGGCACCTTATTAACCTGATAGTCTCGCAAATCTGTATCTGCCTCAAGCTGTTCGCGCATTATCATTTTTTTGCGGATGTTACTGTTGTCGATGATGGTAATATTTTCAGGCACTTCAATTTCACCACCTTCGCTTCGTTCAGGGCAACCAATATTGGTAAAAATCACAACCCCTTCATCGTCGACGCAACGAAAGACTTGAGCATGCAGCCTCACGCTGAAAACAAGAATCATCAACACTGCAAAATAACGCATTTACCTCAACTCCTTGCGCAAGATTTTCCCCACATTGCTTTTGGGCAATTCCTGGCGAAACTCAACAACCTTAGGCACTTTGTACGCAGTCATTCTTTCCTTGCAAAAGGCACGAATTGCTGACTGATCAAGTGCAGGATTGCGTGACACAACAAACATTTTGACCGCCTCCCCGGTTTGTTCATCCGGCATCCCGACCGCTGCACATTCAAGCACATCAGGGTGCTCCATCACTATGGCTTCAAGTTCATTCGGATAAACATTAAAACCGGAAACCAGAATCATATCTTTTTTTCTGTCCACGATACGAAGGAAACCGTCGGGTTGAATCAGTGCCACATCGCCGGTATGGAGCCAACCGTCACGGATCACTTCAGTCGTCGCTTCCGGTCTTTGCCAGTAGCCCATCATTACCTGGGGACCTTGTACACAAAGTTCCCCCGCTTCCCCGACAGGCGTTTCTTCACCTGAAGCATTCACGGTTTTCACATAGGTTGCAGGGATAGGCACACCGATACTTCCTTCCTGCTGATGACCCGGCGGATTCAGTGTTACAACCGGTGATGTTTCTGTCAGCCCGTAGCCCTCAAGTACAGGGCTGCCAGTGAGGGTTTGCCACTCTTTTGCAACGCTTGGTGCAAGAGCCATACCGCCGGAAAGGCTGACTTTAAGGCGGGAAAAATCAAGTGCCCTGAAAGCATCGTTGCTCATCAAGGAAACAAACAATGTATTCAGGCCCACAAATACCGAGAATGGTGCTTTTTTCAAACTGTTTACAAACGCTGCCGTATCGCGCGGGTCGGGTATCAACAGACTATGCCCTCCCCAGGAAAAAGCAGCCATACAATGCAACATGAAAGCGTAAATATGGTAAAGCGGCAACGGGGCCACAAACAGATCACCCCCTTCAGTGATGCCGCTCATTTTTATCTGCGGGTACACCTGCAGCATGTTGGACACCATATTGCGATGGCTCAACATTGCTCCCTTGGCAACACCGGTTGTCCCGCCGGTGTATTGCAGAATAGCGAGATCGTCACTTTTAACAGAAACAGGTGTCAGCTCACAGCTCAACCCCATTCGTAAAGCCTGCCTCAATGTCAAAGCTTCGGGGATAGACCATGAAGGTACCATTTTTCTGACATGCTTCACGACAAAATTCAGAAACAGCCTTTTCAATGGTGTATGCAAATCAGCAATTTCGGTGACAACAACATGAGCGATATCCGTCTCCGGCAGAACCGACTGCAAACGCGCAGCATTATTTGCCAATACAATGACCGCTTTTGCGCCGGCATCATTAAACTGATGAATCATTTCCCGTTCCGTGTAGAGCGGATTGGTATTCACCATCACCATTCCCGCCTTCAGCACGCCAAACACAACAACCGGATACTGCAAGACATTGGGCAATTGAATGGCCACCCTGTCACCGGCCTGCAAGCCGGTCTGCTGTAAATAGGCTGCAAAATTATCCGACAGGCGATCAACATCCCGGAAGCTGAGCGTTTGTCCGAGACAGGTAAATGCCGGACGCGAACCATATCGACTGGCGGAATGCCGAATAACACTGACAATATCCGGAAATCGTTCAGTATCAATGGTATTCGGTATACCCAAAGCATCGCGGGCTTCATCAAACAGCGCCTTCATGGCTTCTCCGTAAGCAGTGAACAAATAACAGAAAAATCGACACCATCTTACTCCAGATGACGAGGATGGCGAATACAGCAGCTAAAAAAAACGCCCGCCACCCTTTAAAACTGACGGTCGGGTATGGCAAAAATGGAAAGCTCAGGTAGACTAATGTCATCTGGAATCACGCCTTTTTCAGGTTGAAGGGGAAATTTGGTGAAAGCACAAAACCGCTACGATGTAATCATAATTGGTGGCGGAATACATGGAACTGGTGTCGCCGCCGAGGCGGCAAGCCGGGGCTTGTCGGTGCTGCTTTGTGAAAAAGATGATTTGGCGAGTGGTGCTTCCTCCCGGACCACTTCGCTCATATCCGGTGGTTTGAACAGGCTTGAAAAACTGGAACTGGATCTGGTGCGCAAATCATTTCAGGAACAGGCCATTCTCAGGAAAAGAGCACCTCACTTGCTCAGGCATCTGAGCTTCTATATCCCGGTGGTACCGGCATTACGCCCGAAAAGAAAACTCAAGGCCGGTATTCTGCTCTACAACTCCCTTCGCCCCGCGGAAAGCAGAAAATTCCTGCAAAACAGACAGCGACTACCGAGCGAAGACAAGCTCGCTGCCGACAAGCTGAAACCGGCCTTCCAGGATGTCCTTGCCTACGATGATTGCAGCATCAACGATAGCAGGCTTGTGGTCAGCAACGCTCTTCTCGCCAAAAAACTGGGGGCTGAAATTCTGACAAGGGTTGCGGTAAAAAAAGCCTACCGGCAAAAAGATCACTGGCAGGTTACGCTTTCAAGCGATCAGGTTTTCGAATGTAAGGCTCTGGTGAATGCCAGTGGTGCCGACATTAACACCCTGCTGGCAAAGGCACTGCCAAACCAGTCTCGTTGCGTTCCACAACTGGTAAGGGGCGACCAAATCATTGTTCCCAAACTTTACAAAGGGTATTACGGTTTCCTTCTGCAAATGCACGATGGACAGGCGATCTATACCTTACCCTACAAGCGAGATTACACACTTATCGGTTCTGTCGAACAGCTATGGACACCCGAGCTTGAAGTACACGAAGCATTCAGCATGCAGGCCATTGACACCCTGTGTCTCACTGTCAACGATTATTTTAATCAGCAAATCACTGCTGACGATGTCGTCAAGCACAGCTGGGCCGTGAGAACGGTCTATGATGATACCGAAACAAACCCGCAGCGAATGAGCTATGACACGGTTCTCGATCTGGACTGTCCGGATGGACACTCGCCACTTGTCAACATCTTCGGCGGACGCCTGACCACCTATCGACTTGCTTCAAGACAGGTAATGGATGTGTTGCGCCCCTATACACGCGCCGAAAAAACACCGGGATTCAGTGAATCTTTTCTGCCGGGTGGTGACATCATTGACGGCAGCATGAACAATTTTGTAAATGAACTTCAAGTCGCCTACCCCTGGCTTGATGAAGAACCTCGTTGGCGATACGCAAGACTTTACGGTTCACTGACTCATCAGATCCTCCAGAATTGCATGAATGCAAACGATATGGGGCATCATTACGGCCATCACCTGTATCAGTGTGAAGTAAACTACCTGAAGGAGCATGAGTGGGCAAAATCTGCCGATGATATTTTGTGGCGCAGAACACGCCTCGGTATTGTTTTCAATGAAGCAGAAACCCAAAACCTGCAAAAAAACTTCAACAATTGACGGGCTTGCCAACAACAGTCTTCCTTCAAGGTGCGGGATATTTTTTCAAACAGGGCACGCTCATGACAACAATCGAAAATAAAACTATCGACGAACTTGAAATCGGGGACAGCTGTGAATTTCATAAAACACTCACCGGGGATGACATCAAACTGTTTGCCATCAGCTCCGGCGATTATAACCCCGTGCACCTTGATGAAACTTATGCCCGTACCACCGCCTTTGGTGAATGTATTGCACATGGCATGTGGAGTGGCGCACTGATTTCAGCGGCAATTGCCATGCAAATGCCCGGCCCCGGCAGTATCTATCGGAGCCAGACAATCAAGTTCAGCAAACCTGTGAAAGTCGGCGACTCTCTGACGGTTTCACTGACAATCACGGATAAAAAACAACGGACCAGGCTCGTAACCATAGATTGCACAGTAAAAAACCAGCATGGTGAAATAGTCGCGCGTGGAGAAGCAGAGGTGATTGCGCCCGCAGAAAAAATGCTGATAAAAACCAAAAAACCTGAACTTTGAAAACGCCACGAATATCCAAAACACACGAATAACCTTGATAGTTTTTTATGCCACCAGAACCTCACAACCAATATTATTTTCTGGCACTTGATCAAGGTAGCCTCAGTAGCCGGGCACTGCTATTCGACGAGAATGCAGAAATTGTTTTTTCTGCCTCAAAAAAAATCAACACCCTTCGAACAAAAAAAGTTATTGAGTATAACGCTGAAGAAATTTTCCACTCGCTGAGAACATGTATCGACGAAGTGATGTTCAGGCTCGAAAAAAAACTGGCCGGTGACTCGCGAAACTTTACGGTGAAGGCCAGTTTGATCACACAACGATCAACGATTGTCTGCTGGAATCGCTTCAGCGGAGAAGCTCTTGGCCCTGCCATCAGCTGGCAAGACACCCGCGACAGTCAATGGCTGGAAGAAAACCGTTCCCGCATAACCCCGCATATTTCCAAAACCGGCTTAAGACTTAGCCCGCATTACGGCGCAAACAAAATACGCTGGTGCGTTCAAAATCTGCCAAAGGTCATACAGGCAAATCTGGACAACGCTCTGGTTTATGGACCTCTGGCAAGTTTTTTGCTCTTTCGTCTAACGCAGGAACACACTTTTGCCATTGACCCGGCCAACGCTTCCAGAACCTTGCTCTACGACAATACAACACAACAATGGGATGATGCACTG
>JAGRJA010000077.1 GCA_020443005.1 Pseudomonadales bacterium | reverse complement strand
TAATGATTGAATATAACTGACGCATCAACAGGCAAGCGAAATACTTGCCCAACAGCAGGAAATCGGCAATTCTGACACTATTAAACTCAAAGTCAATATCACTTATTTGCCAAAATTGCGAAAACCGTATAGTTTCCACGAACCAAAACAGGTTATATTACGGCCCAGAAAGCTCAATTTCCTCAAAAGGACATAAAATACATGTTTCATCTGAAATCTTTTCTCATTGTTGTCTGTCTGTCTTTATTCTCTTTTCAGATACAGGCGAAAGACTTTTACAAATGTGTTCAGGAAGATGGCACCGTCAGCTATTCCAATGAGGAGCCATCTGAAGGCTGTGTTTCAGTAACTGTTATTCATACTTATGCGGGCAGCTCAACGAAATACGACCCCTTGGCGGCACAAGGAAACAGCAGTGATGACAAAGACGATCCAACCGACAAATCGCTGGAAGAACAGGCAAAAGCACAGAAGGAAGAACTCGATCAGGCATGTGAAGGCAAACGCAAAAATCTTGATATACTGACATCAACAGCAAGGGTTCGTATCAAAGACCCGGAAACAGGTGAAACCCGAGTGCTTGATGAAGAAGAGCATCAGGCAAAAATATCCAGTCTCAAGGACTTCCTTGACAAAAATTGCAACTGACTTGATAAAAGATAAAAGTAAAGGCGCCCCATCCGGCGCCTTTACTTTTTAAGGAGCCCCAAAATGGAGTGGAATCATGAATGCCAGGTTGTCGTAGTCGGCTCTGGAAATGGTGGCATGACAGCTGCCCTCACCAGCTTTGAATCGGGTGTGAAAGATATAATCCTTATCGAAAAATCGTCCCGTTATGGCGGCAGCAGTTCATTATCTGGCGGTGGCGTATGGATCCCCTGCAACCATTATGCGCTCGCCGCTGGCGCGAAAGACTCAAAAGCAGAAGCTCTGAATTACCTGAAACAAACCATACCAGACAATGTGCCAGAAGAATTGCTGAAAATTTATCTGGACAAAGGGCCAGAGATGCTCGAGTTTCTTCACCAGAAAACACGCGTTCGCTACGAATCACTCGCCATGTACCCCGATTACTACACCTCTCTTGAAGGCGCCAAGGAAGGCCATCGATCACTTGAACCCGAACCACTTATGATTTCTGAACTGGGTGATGACTGGAAAAACCTTCAACAGACACATCACATGATGTATCTGTTTGACCGGATTGCCTTCACACAAAAAGAGGCGCACCTGTTAGTTACCCGTGGAAAGGGGTGGATCGGCTTGACGACGAGGCTCATCTGGGACTACATCACCGATATTGGCTGGCGATTCAAAAGCAGGCGCTCACGGCGTATTACCAATGGCTGCGCCGGGATTGCACGACTCAGACTCTCGATGGCAGACAGAAATATTCCCTTATGGCTCAATACATCTCTTGAGTCGCTAATCACCAGCGATTCAGGGGAAGTAATCGGTATAACAGCAATACAAGCCGGAAAAAAACTCTCCATAAGAGCAACAGAGGGCGTTATTCTTGCTGCCGGCGGGTTTGAAGCCAGTCAGAAAATGCGTGAACAATTCCTGCCAAAGCCCACCAATAGCCAATGGAGCGCAGGCTGCAAAACGAATACTGGAGATGCACACAATGCTGCCATGGCTATAGGCGCGTCGACCAGACAAATGGATGGAGCCTGGTGGTGCACCACATTCAACACACCTGGAGAGCCGCTACCAAGACTGGCTATTATGGAAAAGTCTTTACCCGGTAGTTGTGTCGTCAATAATCAGGGCAAACGGATTGCCAACGAATCGCAAAATTACATGGCTTACCAACTCGAATTTTTCAAGGCACACAGTGAGCAATTTCCATGTGTGCCTGCATGGTTTGTTTTTGATCGACGATTCAGGGAGAAATACATTGTCGGCCCTCTTCTGGACACACAAAGTAAACCTGACTTTATGATCCCCCAAAGCTGGTACTCATCCGGTTTTCTCCACAAAGCAAAAACCATTGAAGAACTTGCCAAGTCAACAGGAATCAACGAGGAAGGTCTAAAAGACACCATCAATAAAATGAATAAATATGCCGAAAAAGGTGTGGATGAAGACTTTAACCGTGGCGGCACGGCATACGACCGATACTACGGCGACGAAACCGTCAAACCCAATCCTTGTCTCGCCCCATTATCAAAGCCTCCTTTTTATGCAATGAGGATCGAACCCGGGGACTTCGGCACGCAAGGTGGTATGGAAATCGACGAAAATGCCCGTGTACTTGATCTTGAAGGCAAGCCCATACATGGCCTTTACGCCATTGGCAATTGCAGCGCGGCCGTGCTTCCCACCTATCCCGGGCCCGGATCAACACTGGGCCCTGCAATGACTTTCGGCTATTTAGCTGCAAAGGATATTGCTCGACGAGCGACAAATAAAACATCAAACCCCTGCCAATAACCGCCTGAAGTAAAACTCCAGCCAAAAAAAAAACCGGAGTCTGTACTCCGGTTTTTTTTGTTTAGGTATGATTAACGCAAACCCAATTTCCTCAGGTTCGCTGGTGTGAAGTAGGACAATGGCCAGATTTCATCAACATTTTTTGGCACACCGCCCTCCTCGTTAACCAGACCATTGGCGAGATAGGCGCCTTTCTGTAGATCATGGTAGATTTCAATACGCGGACCCATCCCCGGCATATCGTAAAGGTTCTGGAAAGTTCTCATGTTCGTACGCCAGAGATTGCCCTGACCATCATAGTTATCGGCCAACAAACCATGCCAGCTATCCTCTTCCATATAGATACGACGCTTGGCATATATATGTCGTTTGCCTGATTTCAGCTCACCGACAACCACCCAACAGCGATGCAGTTCATAACGCATAGGCTTTGGATTCAGGTGATGAACGGTCAAGAGGTCATTATAGGAATATTTCGGATCGTCCATATCATAGTTATTATATGGAACATACAATTCTCGCATCGGCTCCATTTTCCAGGTATAACGATCCGTTGCGCCATTGAACAAAAGTGCATCGTCAACTGTTCTCAGACCACCAGGGCCATCCGGAAAATCATAGGAAATGGTCGGTGCACGACGAACCCGGCGAGTACCCGGCAAATATTGCCAGGCATTTCTGGGGGTTTCAGTCAGGTTTGAATACTCATGAACCAGAACCACTTTTCCTTTCTCCCTTGCAGGGGAGGTTGTTGCAGCAAGAACCATGGCCGCAACATCATCGTATGAATCCCGAGAAACATTGGGATCCATTACCTGAAAATAACGATCTTCTACCCGCGTGCTCAGCGACTGGCTACCATTATCAAAAACAGCCGCAACCATCAGGCTACCGCTTGTTGCATAAGGGTTGGGGGCATAGACATGGTTCCAGATCAACTCTTGACCATTTTTGGGCAATGGGAAAGGCGTAGCACCAAAACCATATTTAATACCATTTCCGCCTTCAACGAGTACCGTATTGACAGCATTCAATTTTACTTGCTCGTGAAACCAGTCGTTATATCGACTATCGCGTTTGCTAGGGTAAATCGGCATTTTGAAAGTATCGGGGTACTTCTGAAACATCGCAATCTGGCCATCGGTGAGGTTGGCCTCAAAATCGCGGTAATTCTGACCACTGATAGTAAACAACGGCTCTTCATCAGGATAGGGGTTAGGATAGTAGGTACCTGTACCCTTATAGTCTACCCAATCAGGTGCACCGAAAATCTCACCGGTATATGCAGGAATAGTACCCGCAGCATTTCCGGCAGGATTAGCCCCCATTGCGGTGAGTTCTGTACCAATTTTCGCTGCCTCTTCAGGTGAAACCTTGGCATTTGCCACGGCGGTAACACCCATTGCGAGACACAACACCCCTAGATTAAAAATTCGTTTGGTTTTTATCATTGACTCCTACCCTTAAGAAATACTCAAACTGTTAAATTATTAACTGTTTTAAGGACTTTATCGCCTCTATACCGCAAAGCCAAACAGCTTCACGACACCCCAATTTACAGTCCGACCAAGCCTACAATAAATACCTGTCAATTGGAAGTACACGCAATAATTTTGACGCTATTATTCTTACCATTGCTTTAAAAGGTTAAATACCTCACATTCTGCAGATGCTTCGGGTGTTACCTGGAGAACGCAAGCACAGCCTGCATGACTTTTGACCACAGCCTCCCAAATGTTCCCGTCCCAAAGGTTTATTTTCAGGCTTATTTCATGATAATAGCAGCCCTTCGTTTACTTTTCTGGATTTTGCTATGTCTCTCTACGATATTTACGGCATTGGTGCGGCGCTTGTGGACACCGAGATTGAGGTCACTGATGACGACCTGGAAAACCTTGCCATTGAAAAAGGCCTGATGACACTGGTCGATGAAAACCGCCAAAAAGAACTCATGGATTACCTCAGCGATCATCTGGTAGCCAGCAAACAGGCCAGCGGGGGTTCCGGCGCCAATTCAATCATTGCGGCAAACTACTTCGGCTGCAAAAATTTTTATTCCTGCAAGGTTTCAGAAGACGACAATGGCAATTTCTACCTAAAAGACATGCTGGCCGCCGGGGTCACCTGCAACAAAAATGACCAACGACACAAAGGCGTTACCGGCAAATGCCTGATTCTGATCACCCCGGATGCCGAACGAACCATGCTGACGCATCTCGGCATCAGCGAGACTCTTTCCGTCGAAGAACTTGACCTCGAAGCAGCCCGACAATCGAGATTCGTCTACCTTGAAGGTTATCTGGTGACCTCACCCACAGGTCGTGAGGCCGCCATCAGGCTCAGAGAAACGGCCCGCCAGCATGGCGTCAAAACAGCACTCTCTCTCTCTGACCCTGGAATGGTGGAGTTTTTTGGAGACGGGCTAAAGGAGATGATTGGCGAAGGTGTGGATCTGTTGTTTTGCAATGAACACGAAGCCACTGGCTTTACCCAAACCGGCAGCCTTTCTGACGCTGCCGAGGCATTAAAAAAATACAGCAAAAGTTTTGCCATAACCCGTGGCTCAGAGGGTGCACTGGTATTCGATGGAAGCAAACTCCACAATATTGCACCGCACAAAGTCAAGGCTATCGACACTAACGGAGCTGGCGATATGTTCGCTGGCGCATTCATGCATGCACTGATCAAAGGCTTTGACCACGCCGACGCCGGCAGGCTGGCCAGCAGGGCATCGGCCGAAGTCGTGTCCGGCTACGGCCCAAGACTGGCCCCGGAAAAACACAGGGAAATTCTCGAGCAGGTTTTCGGCAGCAAATAATCTGGTATATCAGCAAGGCAAGTCTCATTAAAAGAGAGACTCGCCCTATGATTTATTACAAGCGGATAATATCAATACAGGAAAATCCCCTTGAAAAGACCGGCTCAGAACACACCCAGGCAAGCAGCAAAAACCAGGTAAACAACACACTCTGCCAGTTGTTGGGCAGCTCCCAGACAATCGCCTGTATAGCCACCCAGGCGCTGTTTGAGTTGTCTCAACATCAACTGCCGAAACAAAATCAAGATAATAAAAAGCAGTAGCGCGACCTCAAAGGGAAGAATCAGGACAAAAACCAAAACTGCCAGCGCGTTCAGTATCAAGGAAAAACCCGACACACTGGGCTCAATATCTTTCAACTTCCTGTCCTCACTGGCTCGCACATAAGGCAAGGAGATGGCCAAACTCATACTGGAGATTCGACTGAAAAAATGTGCTGCCATAAACATAACCGGCAAATGGCTTCCTGCCATCAGCAGTGCAGCAAACTTCACAGCCATCGACAGAAACAAAGCAAGCACCCCATAAACACCCAAGTGACTGTCCTTCATTATTCGCTGGGCTTCCTCAGCACTTCCAGCCCCCAAACCGTCAAAATAATCTGCAAGACCATCTTCATGCATGGCGCCAGTCATGAGCAACATCGAGAGCAAAAGAACCAGCACACTCAGTGGCACTTGAAACACAGGCATTAACAGAAACCAGAAAAACAACGACAAAAAAGAAAGCACGAGACCCACTAGCGGCCAATACCCTAGCGCGAAACCCTGAGCCTTAAGCGAAAAACTCAACCATCTTCCGACTGGCAAACGGGAGAAGAGCATTATAGCGTGCAGAAACGACTGCACATGCTCGTTAAGATGAACAGGGCGGACGCTTTTCATTCTGACTGGCTAACGCCAGCGTCCTCAAAAGAGGCCATGTCCCGGAGAAAGAGAACAGCTGATTCAACCAGCGGATAGGTGACAGCGACCCCACTCCCCTCACCCAGACGCATATTCAGGCTCACCAAAGGAACGCCCCCGAGATAATCGAGCATAAGCTTGTGCGCATGTTCATCTGACAAATGGGTATAAACACAGTGCGACTTCACTGCCGGCTCCATCGCCACTGCTGCGACCAACGCTGCTGTTACGATGAAACCATCAATCAGAATCAACATGCCACAAGCGGCGGCTTCAATGATGGCCCCACAAATCATCACTAATTCAAAGCCACCGAAAACCTGAAGAACCTGCTGAGGAGAAAAACCATCCGGCTTATGAAAGTCGAGCGCCTGATGCAGGATAGCCTTTTTTTTGCGCAAACCCTCATCATCCAGCCCCGTGCCCCGGCCGATACACTCATCCAGTGGTATTCCACTGAGCACGCTGAACACCAAAGCGGCAGAAGAAGTATTACCAATACCCATCTCACCAAAACCGATGACATTGCTGCCCTCTTTGTATTTTTGTTCTACCAGACAGGCACCCGCTGCCATTGCCTTAAGGAATTCCTCTTCCGACATCGCTGGCGCTTGCAGAAAACTGCGGGTACCCATTGCAATTTTTTTATGCAAGATTGGCAGACTCGACAAATCCGCATTGACGCCAGCATCGACAATTTCAATCGCTATGCCATGCTGTCGGCAAAATACATTGATGGCAGCACCACCGTTGACAAAATTACCGACCATTTGAGCTGTTACTGCCTGGGGATAAGGGCTCACACCTTCCAGAGCAATACCATGATCGCCAGCAAACAACAGCATGACGGGGCGATTCAACACAGGGTTCAGGCTCTGCTGGACAAGCCCGACCTGTAAAGCGATTTCCTCAAGCCGGCCCAGAGCACCCGGCGGTTTTGTCTTATTGTCTATCCTGTCTTGCAAGGCTTGACGCAAAGCCCGGGAGGGTTCATTCACCATTTACATATTTCCTTCTTTTTACATAAACTGTCTGTCAGTGGCTCCGGTTAAATTCGTGCCTCTGAACAAACAGGGCAACAGGAATCCTTTTTGAGGGAAAGTCGCCGGATGTCCAGTGTAAGAACATCCACTATCAACAAGCCGTCAACAAGCGTTTTTCCCTTGCCGAGCAAACACTTTAATACCTCAGCAGCCTGTAGCGAACCGATGACACCCAGTAAAGGCGAAAACACGCCGCTGTTACTACAGGTTTCATTCTCTTCTTCAAGGTTCTGGTACAAACACTGATAACAGGCGCCGCCCCTGCTTGTGTCAAAAACAGCCACCTGGCCTTCCCATCGAATCGCCGCTGCAGATACCAGCGGTTTTCGCGCCACAACGCAGGCTGCATTCACTTGAAAACGCGTCACAAAATTGTCGCTGCAGTCGACCACAATATCCGACTGTTCGACATACCGGGCAAGGCTCGCGCTATCCAGCCTTTCTGTCACTTCTATTATGTCAACATCAGGATTCATTGCCCGTAAAACACGGGCGGCGGCTTCTGTCTTCTTCAAACCAATCGCCTGCGTATCATAAAGCACCTGTCGCTGCAGATTACTCATTTCAACGGTGTCATCATCGGCGATCAACATACGACCAACACCACTGGCGGCAAGATACATGGAAACGGGGCTGCCAAGCCCACCCAGGCCGACAATCAGAACAGTTGAATCAAGAAGCATCTGCTGTCCGTCCACATCAATATCCTGAAGCAGGATATGCCTGCTGTACCGCAACAACTGATCATCATTCATTATCTGACACCGATAAAACCTGGCCGAGTGTAACCCTCTCATGTCCTGCCAGATCACAGTAACTTGCAATGGACCCAAAACCGTTTTCCCGCATCAGGCTTCTTACCCTTGCCCCTTGTTGCCAGCCATGCTCCAAAAGAAGCCATCCTTCAACCTTGAGGTAATGCGACGCATTCTGGCAAATATGGCACAAATCACCCATACCTGCATTATCAGCTACCAGAGCCGCTATTGGCTCGTAGCGCAGACCACCTTCACCCAAGTGTTTATCTTCACTGTCAATATAGGGAGGGTTGCTAACAATCATGTCAAACGGGCCTCTCACCCCCTGGAACCATGATGTGCATATAAACTCAATATTGGGTAACGCCAAAGAATGTGCATTTTGTTTTGCCAGGGCTAAAGCTGCTTCAGATTTATCCACACCCAGCAGAAAAATATCCGGCCTTTCTTTTGCCAACGCACAAACAATCGCACCTGAACCTGTACCAAGATCCAGAACCCGGGGTTTTTCGCAAAAGCAGTTCGTCGACAATAACTGCAGGGCTTTTTCAACCAGCAATTCTGTTTCAGGGCGAGGGATCAAAACGCTTTCATTAACAGTGAGTTCCAGCGACCAGAACTCGCGTTTCCCGGTGAGATAAGCCAGTGGATAATGCATTGAACGCTTTTCCAGCAAAACCAGAAAACGACTGTATTGTTTCGCATCAACTGTTTCATCAGGCCAGGTGTAAAAGTGGCTCCTGGGAACAGAAAGTATGTGCGCCAACAACAGTTCGGCATCAAGGCGAGCCGAATCAAGGTGGGCCAGTTTTTTATACGCCATCTGCAAAATCAACCGGATACTTGATCGCGATGTCGTCATTCGTCTGAAAGTGCCGCCAGCTGATCTGCCTGATATTCATGAATAAGCGGCTGTATTACCTCGTCAAGTTTTCCCTCCATGATCTCATCGAGTTTATACAAAGTCAGATTAATCCTGTGATCAGTCAGTCGGCCCTGGGGAAAGTTATAGGTGCGGATGCGCTCTGATCGATCGCCACTGCCAACCAGATTACGACGGGTACTAGCCTGTTCTGCGGCCTGCTTTTCCTGGGCGCTGCTGTTCAGCCGGGATTGCAGAAGCGAAAGTGCCTTCGCCCTGTTCTTGTGCTGGGATCTTTCATCCTGACATTCAACAACGATACCTGTTGGAATATGGGTAATGCGGATCGCCGAATCGGTTTTATTGACATGCTGACCGCCAGCACCGGATGCGCGGAAGGTATCGATACGCAAATCATGCTTGTCAATATTGACTGCCTCAAGTTCATCAGCTTCAGGCATCACCGCTACGGTACAGGCTGATGTATGCACCCGGCCTTGCGACTCGGTTTCCGGAACCCTCTGCACCCGGTGGGCACCTGACTCAAACTTCAGCTGGGAATAGACATCCTTGCCGATTACACGGGTTATAACCTCCTTGAAACCCCCATGTTCACCTTCGCGCTCACTGATGATTTCGATCTTCCAGCCCTTGTTTTCAGCATAGCGGGAATACATCCGAAAAAGATCACCGGAAAAAATGGCCGCTTCATCGCCTCCGGTACCGGCACGGATTTCGAGAAAGACATTGCTGCCGTCATTCGGATCCCCCGGCAATAAAAGAAATTGAAGCTCACGCTCCAGATCTTCCAGCAATTGTTCGGATGACTCGATCTCCTCTTTGGCCAATACCCGCATTTCTTCATCAGACTCGGAGAGCATTTCCCGTGCTGCCGCCATATCGCCTTCGACAGCACTATAGCGTTTATAGGCGGCCACCACCTCTGATAGCTCGGCGTGCTCACGGGAGTAGTCCCGGAATTTCTCCTGATCATGAATGACATCAGCGTCACTCAACAGTGCTTCAAGCTCTTCATAACGATCACGCAAATGATCAAGTTTCTGAACAATTGATGCTTTCATAAATAATGTTATTCCGGGTCATGCCAATGTATTTCAAACAGATCCCTGGCCCACTCCAGCAACTCTTTTTTACCTTCGATGCCGGCTTTTTTCATGCCGGTTGTGGGTGGATGCAGCAGTTTGTTGGTAAGATTGCGAGCCAGTACACGAATCACCTTTTGAGGATCATCGCCTTTTTCCAGCAGGCGTAATGCTCTGGCTGTTTCTTCATCTCTGAGTTCTTCCGCTTTCTGTCGATAGGCTTTGACTGCATGCACAGCATCAAGCTCACGCTGACTGGCAAGATACTGTTCAATCGCATTTTCGATAATGATATCGGCTTCTCTTGCCGCTTCTTCACGCGATTTGAGGTTTTCTTTTATCGTATCCTGCAAATCGTCAATACTGTAAAGATAAACATCATCCAGTTCGCCTACCTCTGGTTCGATATCCCTCGGCACTGCAATATCTACCATGAAGACCGGTTTGTGGCGTCTTTTTTTCAGGGCGCTCTCTACTGCGCCTTTGCCGAGAATAGGCAACTGACTTGCCGTTGAGGAGATAACAATATCAACTTCGTGCAACCTGGCGGGAATGTCGGACAGCAAAATAGCCTCTCCACCGAGCTCGGCAACCACTTTTTCAGCTCTGTCCAGCGTTCGATTCGCAATAATAATGCGATTCACTCCCTGCTCCTTCAAATGCCTGGCAACCAGTTCGATGGTTTTGCCGGCCCCAATCAGCAAGGCAACAGCCCCTTCAAGGTCGGCAAAAATCCGCTTCGAAAGACTGACTGCAGCATAGGCAACTGAAACAGGGTTGGCGCCTATTGCTGTTTCACTGCGGACTTTTTTCGCAGCTGCAAAAACCTGTTCAAAGATATGCTGCAGACGAGCGGCGACCGTGCCCTGGGTTTTGGCGATCGAAAAAGCCGACTTCATTTGCCCGAGAATCTGGGGCTCACCCAGAACCAGTGAATCCAGACCGCTGGCAACGCGCATCAGGTGACGAATGGCATCAAGGTCGTTGTGGTAATAGTGGCAATCCATTAACTCGCCGGCATGCAACTGATGAAACTCAGCCAGCCACTTCAATACAGCCTGATGATCATCAGTACCGGAAACATACACTTCGGTACGGTTGCAAGTGGAAAGAATCACCACCTCGTTCAGGCCTGCCTTGACGCAGGCATCCATTAGCGCCTGGTTGATTTTTTCGGGTGTAAACGCCACCTTCTCCCGAAGCTCGACGGAAGCTGTCTGGTGATTTATACCAATTGCCAGAAGGCTCATGTCAGATGTCAGAATCCGCGTTCACAAAAAAAGCGTAGTATATAGATTATGAAAAACACTTTCCCTAAATACTTACCTTTTAGCTGAAAGCTATGTCATTATTGCCATTTGCTGTCACAGATCTGAAGCCTCAATGCATCCCCACTCTATCAAGCTGTCAATTGCCCTTTGTTTTTTACTGAGCCTGCAAGCCTGTTCATCCCTCACAATCACCCCATCAAACCCGGCACCGGACGAACACCGCTCACAACAAATGACTGCAACCGCAGAAGCCAACACAACACCAGCGACTGCAACCGATAAAGAAACGCAACAGGCGCATGTCCGTTCCTTTAGCAGTGAAACACTGTTTGCACTTCTTGTGGCCGAAATAGCAGGCAGTCGCCAGCACCCGGAAATAACACTGGCACAATATATGGATCAGGCCAAAAAAACCCGCGATCCACAACCTGGCCGATGAATCCCAAAACGCAGGCATCGCCACCCACTTTACAGTCACAGGCCAGCCCTGCCATCTACCCGCCAACAGCGAACTGACCCTCTTCCGCGTCACCCAAGAAGGCCTAACCAACATCCGCAAACACGCCCAGGCCAGCCAGGTCTC
>JAGRJA010000076.1 GCA_020443005.1 Pseudomonadales bacterium | reverse complement strand
TTCCTTTCCTTTCCTTTCCTTTCCTTTGGCTGCAGATGGGCGTAATATCACCTTAAGTAGGGGTATATAAGCACGCAAAAAAATAACTTCCGGGGGCGATATGCTCAGTTCGTTTTCCATTCTTCGTACATTTCTTGCAGCAATCCTGCTGCTGCCAGCTCTCGCCCTGGCAGTCGATACCGATGGTGACGGTTCACCCGACGATTGGGAGGCCATCTGGGGCTCCGACCCGAATGTTGCCAATACCGACACCGATGGCGACGGCGTACCCAACTACATCGAACTCAATATCTATGGCACTGATCGCTATAACGCGGATACGGATGGGGATGGCTGGTCAGATGGTGAAGAAATAGCGGTATATGGAAGTGATCCAAAGGTGTTCGACCCGGATACTGATAGCGATGGATTAAAGGATCTTTTGGATGAAGATGATGATAATGATGGTGTGCCTGATGCGACCGATGCCTTTCCATTAGATCCGACTGAAACGATCGATACGGATGGTGATGGTATCGGAAATACGCTGGATGAAGATGATGATAATGATGGAATTATTGATCAGTGGGAGGTTTTGTTAGGTGATTCTCCCCTTGAGAGAAGATATGAGTTTGGTCTCGATTATCAGGTAGATGCCTATTATATTATTGGCGGCCCTTTCTCACCACCGACTTACTTTTCGCAACAATTATTTGTGGCTTGTGTTTTTTCGGATGGTGGTGATGAGTGTGGTGCTTTGGGGTGTTGGTATCCTGAAAATGAATACACAAATGCTGACAGCGTTAGTTCTTCTTTTGCGCTTCGTTTAACAGATGTGAAATACAGCGCCTCCAGTTATAGTGGTCTTGTTGAGGTGCTTTCCAATTGGACAACATGCTTTGTTTCGGTTTCTGCAGAATTGTATTGTCAGGTTTTCAATGGGTCTCCTTATTTTGTAGCAGATCAGGTATTACAGATATCCGCTGTAGATAATGCAGTTTGTGCGCTCATGAAAGACCCGCAGTCGGGAATCGTTTTTAAGTGTTGGCGGATAACAATTGAACAAGGTGTGTCGCCTCGAAATGCAGTTATGAGTTTCGAAAGTTATATTGTTGATTTTGGGTTTTTTGACGCAGACAAAGACGGAATTGAGGATGGCGTTGATCCAGACAAGGATGGTGATGGGGTGAATTACCCTGTTGATCAGGATGACATGAATCCATTTGTAACGGGAGTTGTTTCTTCCAGCGGTGAGAGCGATTTCGACGCTGATCTGGATGACGATGTGCTGCTCAGAAGCACGAGTAATCACACATGGCGCCTGTTCCGTTTTGAGGCAGGAGCTCTGGCATCAAGTAATGCCTACAATGCATTGTCTGATGCGACCTATCAGCATAAAGTGAATTTTGATGCCGATGGTGATGGCGATAAGGATGTCTTGTTGTTTAACACCGTATTTCATAAATGGCTGTTGTTGAAAACTGAAAACGGCCTGGTTATCGACTCGGCATTTCTTTATCCGTTATATAGCTCGCTTGATTGTGTTTTTCAGGCGGCGATTGATGTCGATGCCGATGGCGATGAAGACATTCTGTTAAGAAACACGGTTACAGGCAAATGGCGTTTGTTCACCATGAACAATGGCGTTGTCAGTGGCAACAGTGATTTCGGGCTTTGGGCAAGCCAGGATTACACCCTTGCTGCTACGGGTGATTTTGATGGTGACAAGGATGACGATGTGCTGCTGCGCGGCACCGATGGCAAGTACCGTTTATTTACGATAGAAGCGGGAAGTGTCACCACCTTTGCCGGTATTGGTGAAATCTATGCGGCCAGTGATTACATCCCCCAGGTGGCCAGTGACTTCGACAGCGATGGCGACGATGATCTGATCATTCGTAACACCGCCAATGGCAGCTGGCGTTTGTATCGGTTCCAGAATAACGCAATAGCCGGTTCGGCAGCGATCTACCCTTATCAAAACCTCGACTGGGCCTTCCAGACCGAAGGCGACTTTGATGGAGACGGCGACAGCGACCTGTTACTCAGAAACAGCAGCAGTGGTGTCTGGCGACTGTTCACCATTCAGAATGGCGCAGTCACCGGCAACAGTCCGGTCGGCTTGTATAGCAGCACCGACTGGCAGGTTCAGCACTAGTTTTATCGCTTGTTCGAATCATCGAAAGCCCGGTTTGATGCCGGGCTTTTTTGTTTGCCGCTCGACGGAAAAATCCCGCGCTGATCCGGCGCACGCTATTTCAAATCCCCTGCCTGTGGTAATTTGTCCCCGTGTAATGACGATTGGAAACTCAGGATGAATCGATTGCTTTCTTTCTGTTTGCTTGTGCTGTTTTTCTGCAGCAGCAGCCATGCGGCCGTTTCAGTGCAAACGGTGACATTTAATGGGCCGGATGCCGTGGTGCTGGAAGGGGTAATGTATCAGCCGGAAAACTGGGCCAATGGCAGCGGGTTTTCAGCGGTTGTGATGATGCATGGTTGCAGCGGTATCTGGTCGAGCAAGAACCCGGATGCCGTGAACGGTAACGGAACGCCCAATCTGCAGAACCATATCGAGAAATGGGGGCTGAAACTGGCCGAAGAGGGGATAGTGGCGCTGGCCGTTGACAGCTTTACACCGAGAAAACCCGCTGAAGCCGATGCCATTGAATGGCAGGATCAGTGCAGTGGTTCAACCTATGCCGGCATGGTGGATTCCTATACAACGCGGGTACTGGATTCGCGTTCTGCCTGGGATTATCTGGCAACAAACAGCAAGATCAATGGAAACACCATTGCCTTGCTGGGTTGGTCTCACGGTGCACAGGCATCCATGGTGGAGGCTGCAGAAACGGACAAGGATAATGATGTGTCCAGACAGGCAAGTGATCACCGTTTTGCAGCGACTGTTGTGTTTTATCCCGGATGCGGCAGCAATCTCGGTTTTGGCGGCGTTAACAGCAGCTACTGGCGACCTTACCGCAATGTGCTGATGCAAATGGGGGATGGTGACAGCTTTCATGATAACTGCCAGACGCGTTTTGACCGTGCGGGTAGTGTTTACGGCGCCATAGCTGATTCCGGCCACGGGGTGCTTTTCGTCAGCCATGCTGAGGCGGCCCACAGTTTTGATGCCACATCGCAAACCTGGCCTGCCGACTACTGTGTTGATAATCCTCCGGTGGGTGATACCTGTGCCATGAACAAGGCAGATATTGAATCACTGGCTTTTCTGCAAGCCGAATTTCTGGCAAATCGCCAAGTGTTATCCGTGGTGGATGATTTTGATAACGATGGTGATGGCGATGTTCTTTTGCGTTCCGGTTCTTCGGGGCAATTTGCATTGGCGTCGATGCAGGGGGGTGCAGTTTCGGGTGCTGCCAGCCTGGCAATACCCTTAACCTGGACAAGTGAAAATTGGGTGCACCAAGCCAATCCGGATGTCGACGGTGATGGCGACAAGGATATAGTAACCGGCAACAGCAGCACGGGGGCCTGGCGAAAAATAATTCTGGAGAACGGCGCCTATGTTAGTCAGTCTGCCATTTGGCTGGATTCGGGTAATGTCTATGCTTTTGTTGCAGTTGGCGATTTTGATGGCGACGGTGATGACGATATCGTTCTGAAAAACAATAATGTGAATACCTGGCAGCTCAATGAAGTTCAGTCGGGGGGAATCGTCGATAAACGAAACTTGCCTTTGTACACCGTTGATTACGCGTTTCAGGCCATAGGTGATTTTGACGGCGATGGTGATGATGATGTGTTGATGAGACGAAGCTCCACAGGTA
>JAGRJA010000075.1 GCA_020443005.1 Pseudomonadales bacterium | reverse complement strand
TGGTGGGGGGGCGTTGGTGTGCTGGCGCTGCTGTTTTTTATTGGCAAGCTGGATTTCGTCATGAGCTGTCGCCTGGCGCTTTACGGTATCAGTATCTGGCTTAATGCCTGGTTACTGACCTGGTTCTTGCAGAGAAACAGTGGTCAGTCACGCCTCGATTTTTACCATGACCTGCTGGTTGTCTGGATGCTGTCGTATGCGGTTACCAACATTGCCTGGGAAATACCCTGGGTAATGTTTTCGCCTTTTGTGTTCGAAGACCTGAATACACTCGAGGATGTTGTCGCCCATACCGGCTACATGCGGGAAAGTGTGATCAATATGTACTGGTGGATACTGGCTTCGTTTGGCGCTATTGACCTGCGAACGGTTAATCACAACCCGACTTTCTATACCATTGAAATCTATTCCGTTGTTAACTTGCTGATGACCTTCTATTTCTTTCATCTCAATAAAAAACGCTCGCCTTACCGTTACCTGATTCCGGTGCTGGGTTGTGGTGAGCCGGTTGCAGCGACCTTTGTGTTCAGTTTTTCCGAGGTTTTTGCCGGTTTCGAGAATATGCCCGGTGGTGTAGCAGATACTTTGCTGGCACTGGTCTGGACACAGTACCAGTATTTTGTCTTCCCGCTGGTGTTTGGTTATATCGGTTTCCACCTGCTGAAAGAAGATTTGCATCAGGCTGCTCATCGTTAGCCGGAAACGCAGGATGTCAACAAGCCGTAGTGTGCCTGTCAAGGAGGGTTGTCAGGAGTAAAATTCAATATTGATAATAAAAACAATGGATTAGTTTTTGTTTCGTGTATCAGTGAAATCAAAAAACAGACAGTGTTGCGTCTGGTTTAATGATTGAAGCCGTACACTTTTGGAGGGATAAATGGCGCGCTGGGAGGGAGTCGAACCCCCGACCGCCTGGTTCGTAGCCAGGTACTCTATCCAGCTGAGCTACCAGCGCGTGGGCTGCGTACTATATGCATCGCAGCAGTTGGAGTCAACCGTTAGCCTTGCTGTATTGATAAAATAATCCGATGGTTTTTTGCGGGGTTTGGCCAGATAGTGTCTACAGGCCGGTTTTTAGGGCGAAGCAATTGCCGTACTGTGTTCTTTGATGCAGTCAATGTATATTCTTGTTCTTTACCATTTGTGATGATTTCCTATGAAAATGCAACAAACCATTCAGGCTCAAATTGAGAAGGCCTGTTCGCCAAGCCACATTGAAGTGATCAATGAAAGTTATATGCATTCCGTTCCTCCGGGTTCTGAATCCCATTTCAAGCTGGTTGTTGTCAGCGACCGTTTTGAAGGTATGCGTCTGGTACAACGCCATCAAACTATTTACAAAGTGCTGGGGGAAACCATGAAGCTGATTCATGCGCTGGCGCTTCATACCTATACGCCTGAAGAGTGGCAAGGTAAAACAGTTGCCCCTGACTCGCCGGATTGTAAGGGTGGGTCGAAAGCCGGTTAAAATCAATCCATCACATTTGCCGGCGGCAGGAAAAAAGTGACAACCCTCTATATCGCTGAAAAACCGTCATTGGGTCGCGCTATTGCTGCGGTATTACCTGAACCGCATGTCAGGGCAGAGGGTTATATCACCTGCGGTAACGATATTATCGTCACCTGGTGTTTTGGTCATTTACTGGAGCAGGCTACGCCCGAGTATTATGACCCGGCATTGAAACAATGGCGTTTGGAAACGCTCCCCGTGATCCCTGCGCAATGGTGTCTGTTGCCCAGAAAAAAAACCGAAAAACAGTTGAAGACTATCGGAAGCCTGCTGCTGAAAGCAGAGAAAGTGGTTCATGCCGGTGACCCTGACAGGGAAGGGCAATTATTGGTGGATGAGGTTCTGCATTATCTGGGTAACAAAAAACCTGTGATGCGTTTGTTGATCAATGATCTGAATTTGCCGGCTGTGAAATCAGCTATCGGAAAAATGGCCGATAATCATGATTTTAGAAACCTGTCGACTTCAGCCTTGGCCAGAAGCAGGGCAGATTGGTTATACGGTTTGAACATGACAAGAGCCTATACCTTGCTGGGTCAGCGTTCGGGCTATGAGGGTGTATTGTCTGTCGGGCGTGTACAAACACCTGTTTTGGGCCTGGTTGTACAAAGGGACCGAGAAATCGAGAGTTTTGAATCTCACCCATATTTCGAGGTTTTCATCGAGTTGGAGTCCGACCCAGATCGTGCACACCAGTGTCGGGCGAAGTGGTTACCTGCAGACCGGACTTTGCTCACCGATGCTGAAGGGCGAGTGCTGGATAGGCAGGTTTGTGATCATATTGCCGAGCGAGTGAGCCACAAAAAAGGCGAGGTTTGCGATAAAAAACAGGTGCAGAAGGAGCAGGAGCCACCTTTGCCCTACAACCTGTCATCGCTTCAAATTGATGCGGCAAACCAACTGGGCTATTCAGCCCTGGAGGTAATGGATATCTGCCAGACGCTTTATGAAAATCATCGACTCATTACCTACCCCCGCTCCGATTGCCGCTATTTGCCCGAAACGCTTTTTGAGCAAGCCAATCTGGTTCTGGATGCGATTTCGTCAAATGATAAAACACTGGTGAAAATTGTTGATAATGCGGATAGCTGGATCAAAACATCGGCCTGGGACAATCGGAAAGTCACAGCGCATCATGCGATTGTGCCGACCGGCAAGGTTGTTGACAGCGGCAGCCTGAGTTCGCATGAACAGAAAATATATCATTTGATAGCTCGCCAGTTTGTCGCGCAGTTCTACTCCGCATGGCGCTATGAAGATACGCGTATTTTATTCCGTATAGCAGACCAGTTTTTTGAGGCAAAGGGGCGTTTTCAGGTTCATCAGGGCTGGCGTAAAATTCTTGGCGGTGCCGAGGAGCAGGAAGCTGATGCACTACCACCTTTCAAGGTCGGAGATGCAGTATTTTGTTTTGAAAGTTCGGTGAAGCAGGGCAAGACGCGTCCTCCACGCCGTTTCACCGATGCGACACTGATGGCAGCCATGACCGGCATAGCCCGTTTTGTCGATAACCCTGAAATAAAAAAAATACTGAATGAAACCGATGGCATCGGTACTGACGCAACACGCGCGCATATCATTGATAATTTGTTCAAGCGTGGTTTTCTCATCAAGGGCAGCAAAACCATTATGTCGACCCAAATTGGCCGGGATCTTATTGCGGCTTTACCTGTTGAGGCAGGCAAGCCGGATATGACAGCCCTGTGGGAAAAATCGCTGATGAGAATTGCCGAGGGTGATTTCACTTATCAGGCTTTTATGGATCAGCTCAAGGAGCAGGTAACCGGCTTGATTGCGCAGGCCAGGCAGCACCAGAAAATCACCATTCGTTCGGCCGATGAGACATTAGGGCTTTCCTCGTCACCCAAATATTTTTGCCCGAAATGTGATTCAGTATTGTTGAAAAAGGAAGCTTCAAAAGGCGTATTCTGGGGGTGTAGCTCTTACCCTGAGTGTAAGGTGACCGTGCCAGACAGGCATGGAGAACCCGACTTCACTTTACGGGATGGCGTGCGTCAGAAGTCAGTAAAACAAAAGTTGCCAAAATACATTGAGGGCCGTTTTTGTCCTGAATGCGAAAAGCCCCTCGTGAAACGCAAGGGCAAGCACGGCGTCTTTGCAGGCTGTTCCGCTTATCCGCAGTGTACCCATACCGAGAAGGTTTGAAGCAAGGTTTTGTGCGCTTATTTGATAAGTCGGGCGATAGCTGCAGTTACAGCCGTCTCAACCCTTAGCGTGCGCGAGCCCAGGTGTCTTTTTTCAAAGCCGGCATCCAGAAAATCGTCAATTTCCGTATCCAGCAAACCTCTTTCCGGGCCGATTACAATTGTTGTATGTGCCGTTTTGTCATCTGTTCCCTCAAGGATGGGCTGAAGGGTATCCGGCACCAACAATACCCTGTTGCCCTGGGCGATATTGACCAGTCTGTTTTGCATAAAGTCTTTGTAGTCTTTCGCCAGCTCCAGTTCAGGCAAGCGTGTATCAATGCCTTGTTCAAGGCCAAGGTATAACTGCTCATTGAGCATGTTTGGTTTTATGTCGGAACTACGCCAATAGCTTTTTTCGACATGGGCAGTGTTGAGCAGCACAATGTGTTTTACGCCAAGGCTTGTTGCATGTTGCAGGATGCGTTTGAGCATCAGTGGTCTGGGCAAGGCAAGAATGAGGGTAACCGGAAGTGGCGGTGGCGGCGTTTGTTTGAGTGGGCTGATCTGAAGCTGACAACGGTGTTTTTCGGTGATTTCTACAATGCCCGTGCCAATATTTTCATTGATAATGCCTACCCTGAGCTTGTCGCCGGTTTTCGGTTTGAGATATTTGTAAATATGATGTGCCCGATAATCTGTGATCAACACGGTTTGTCGGTCGATAAAGTCCCGCGGATGCAGCAAAAGCAGGTTCACGGCTTTTCAGTGCAAAAGGGACTGTTTTTAATGTAGAGGCGTTTGCGTGATTTGACGAGGTCGATACTGGCAGTATTCGGGCAAGCTTCCCGCTGATGATCCTTGCAGGCTTTCTTGGTGCCAACACAGATGGCCTCCGAGAAGAAGGTGGAGCAATCTTCACCACTCCGGCTTTTGCCACTGGAATAACACCACTGAACCTCAATCTCATCAATGGCGTTGGTACAGACGCAGGCATTGACCGGCTCTGAATCTTCTTCTTTCAATTCGGTAATGCAGCTGTCATTTTCATCTACACCCAGCAGAGTGATTGAGACCACCATTGAGCTACCGGTTTTGTTGATGGGGCTAAGGCTACCCTGCGCACTGATTTCGAGCTCGAGATGCTGTTTGTCAACCGAGACAATACGGAAGTTTCCATCCCCGGTTCTTTCAATTTCAGTTGCCCTGTAACTGCAAATCTTGGTGCCGGCAGGCGCCTTGAGAATGGGCTGTTCGAAGCACATTTCATTCCAGGCTGTACGGCAGGCATAGTCCAGCGAGGCTATTTCGGTATCGGCGAATACAGAAGTTGTCTTGGAAAGAACAAGCAGCATTAAAGCGCTGTAAATGAACATGACTGTCAAATTGTTCTTTTTCATCATAGTGTTGGAAGTTTCGATGACTGAAGATTCAATCTTAACAAAGTTTCGGCAAGAGACAACGATTCAATTTGAATAGCTCAGGTTTCTTCGCCATTATCTCGTCTGTCTTTAGTGCCCGGATTATGGTTCTCAAGGACTGAAGGGTGAGAAGGCTTGTAGAAAAGACTGTAGATAACGGTCAGAAGCAGCCCGCTGCCAAGGGTGATGGAGAGTGGAATACCTGCTCGCAAGGCAGCGTCCGGGCCGTTGGTGGCACTCTCGAAAACAAGAATTATCCAGGCGGGAGCAAGGTAATCCATGTCTGTGTAGCTTTGGTAGGGTGTCAGCAAAGTCAGTGTGGCCAGCATCCGTACACTGCGGCGCAAGAAAGCCGGCTGTATCCATCGTGTCCAGATAAATCCAGTCCAGATCAGACCAGCACTTGCAAAAATGTATACCGCCCAGGCGGTAAGGTAATCGTTGTAACTCATGCTTCACATTATCCAGTTAACAATATGTTCTTCCAGACCTTCGGGATGGACAAAGCGTTCCGACAGAAATCGGTCTTTCACGGATTTACCGGCGAGGTGAACACTGTCTTTATTTCCGCTGACCAGTGGGTGCCAGTCATAGAGTGGTTTGCCTTCTGAAAGAAGGCGATAGGCGCAACTCTCAGGCAGCCATTTGAAGGTGGCGATATTCCCGGGTTGAAGATCAACACAGTCTGGCACTTTTTCAAAGCGCTTTTCGTAGTGTTGACAACGGCAGCTCTGGTTATCGAGGTATTGGCAGGCAACATTGGTGTAAGCGATTTCACCACTTTCCTCGTATTCGAGTTTATGCAGGCAACATTTGCCGCAACCATCGCACAAAGCTTCCCATTCATCTGCAGTCATTTGCTGCAGGGTCTTTTCTTCCCAGAATGCCATCACTTCTGATCCAGTTTGTTATTGGCTTGCCGGATTTCCCATGTATAGATGTCACTTGCTGTGGGTGGCAGTTGCAGGTAGAAACCCTGATTTTCAATGGCTTCCAGTACAGCGCTTGCCTTTGCTCGCGCCAATTTTCGTTCAGGTGTAATCAGAAGTGTCATGGCCAGTTCGGCGTTGCCGAACCTTTTTTTCAGTTCTTCCGGTAATTGGTTGATATCGCTGTCTTTTTCCAGATAGAGATACAGGCCTTCTTCCTTGCTGCTCCGGTAGATAGATGTCAGTTTTTGCATGAAGGGAGTTCCTGATGGCAAAGTGCGAGAAGCTGGTCGCCTATTAACGCTTTTCTCCAGCCTTGCAGGCTTTTGGGTAATGTAAAACGGCCCTGGAAAATAAAGGTGTTTACCAGCGCTTCAATATCTTTTTTACGGGCAATAATTTCTGGTGCAAGATTTTCACGCTCGGATACACGGTTGATAGCCTGTTTCATTTTTTTGACAAGGCTATTGAATTCCCTCGGTAGTGGTTGGAGAAATACGGGGTTTTCTTGCTTTTCAATCGAATTGTTTTGATGAAGCATATCAAGCAGTGTCCTGCCGAACTCTTTTCGTTGTTTGTGTGTGATATCTTCAATGTTCAGCAGGTCTTTTTCCGTTTGCGGCTGTTGTTTGGCCAGGCTG
>JAGRJA010000074.1 GCA_020443005.1 Pseudomonadales bacterium | reverse complement strand
GGGAATTTTCGGTGACCAGGTAAAATGGTTTAAAAAACAAGAGACAATGCATTTCTGGCTGGAAACCGGCCTTACAGAAAAATGCTGGAGTTGATGAATTTTATATTGCTTTTCATTTTCTGCACGATGGGGAAGTTATCTTCGAGGCTCCAGTTGAGCAGGATGGAGACGCAAATGCCGACGACAATATCGGTATACACATCCACCGTGAAGTCGGGCTTCAGCATGCCCTGCTGTTTGGCATCTGTCATGATTTGGTGAATCACGGCACTGAACTCTTCTTTCTGGCGCGTTCTCAGGTCGCTGGAGCCGGCACCACTGATCAGGTAGAAATTCAGTAACTCCTTGTAGTGTGGATGCACTTTCTCGAGTGCTCTGGCCACATTGAGCAGGCAGTAATCCATGCGTTTTTGTGGGTCAGTTTGTTGTTTGAAACCCTCGCGGAAAACAGCATAGGCCTTGCCGCTGAAGGTGCTGGCAATGTGCAGAAGCAGGTGATCCTTGGTGGGGAAATGGTTGAAGAAGGTTTTATGCGCGATATCCGCTTCTTTGATAATGGAGGTGACGCTGGTTTCGGCCACGCCGTTTTCCTGAAACAGGCGCAGTGCTGCCTGGGTGATCTTTTCGCGAAACTCGAGTTTTCTGCGCTCTATACGGTTTATCTTTTCGTCCTGAGCGGGCCTGCTGTTTCGGGGGGAAGGGCTTTTTGTTTTTCGCGATGGTGAGGTGTGTTCGGCCACAGGCTTTTCCGGTTTATAAATTTATACTGCAGTATATCGGTATATACATTGATTTTCTACAGCGAGCTTGCATTGCCATCCTGTGCTGTTGAAGTTGTTTGCTTGCCATTGCAAGGCAGAAACACAAAGAAGACGGCGGGTTGCGAGCAATACTTATACTTCAGTATATAAAAATATAACAATATATGTTTTCTGGCGGCGACTTGATTGACAGGTACTGGTTTATGGCCTGATTCAGTTCACAGTCAATTTTGCAGCGGCAATAGGTATTTGCAGAAAATTCGAAAGAGATGGAAAAATGAAACGACTGGAAGGGAAAGTAGCCTTTATCACCGGCTCATCATCGGGTATCGGTGCGGCCTGTGCACTCAAGTTTGTGCAGGAAGGCGCGCTAGTATTCGGCTTTGATATCCATGAAGCCAAAGAAGGCGATTGGGCAAAAGCACTTGCGTTGCAGCCAGCTTGCCACTTTGTTCAGGGCAGTGTGACTGATGACGAAGCCATATCTGCAGCCATCAAACAGTTGCACAAGCGCTTTGGCCGACTGGATATCGTGGTTAATTCAGCGGGTGTTGCCGGTATAGGTTCTGTTCATCTGGTTGATCCGGCCGAGATGGATCGCACCATGGCTATCAACTTCAAGGGGACTTTTCTGGTGTGTCGCCATGCCTTGCCGATTATGATGGAGCAGCGCTCCGGTTCGATCATGAATATTGCCAGCGTTGAAGGCCTTGAGGCGCAGGAATTTACAGCGCCCTATAATGCTTCCAAAGGTGCCGTGGTACTGTTGTCGAAGAATATGGCGATTGATTATGGTCGATGGGGGATTCGTGTTAACGCGGTTTGCCCCGGCTTTATTGAAACACCGATGTCGGCAGCCATTGAAGACCCGGGGATGAAAGCGCGTGTGGATGCAGCGCATCAGCTGGGGCGTATGGGTACGCCGGCGGAAGTTGCCAATGTGGCTGCGTTTCTGGGCTCGGATGAAGCCTCATTTGTATCGGGGAGTGCCATGACAGTTGATGGCGGTTTTTCGGCAGGAAAACGCTTCGGTGTGGATGAGCTTTATGGCCTGATACCGCCAAACTGATGACAGGGCCTGTTATTAGTTTATCCATTGGTATGGGAGTATGCGTGCCGGCTTCAAGTGTCGATTGCAGGTTGTAAAAAGTGACGAATCAAATGTATTTACAGGAAGCGTGAGATGAAAATGGAATACGATGTCATCATCGTGGGAGCGGGGTCGGCGGGTTGTGCCCTGGCCTACCGGCTGGCCGCAGAAAGTGATTTGCAGGTGCTGTTGCTGGAAGCGGGAAGCCCTGCGCGCAACCCGATGATTCATATGCCACTGGGTTTTGCTTTTTTGCTGAAAGCGCATAGCAATAACTGGAATTACAAAACCCGGCCAGAACCTTTTTTGAACAATCGTCATGTTGACTTGCCGCGCGGCAAAGTGCTGGGTGGCTGCAGTGCCATTAACGGCATGGTGTATGTTCGGGGTCAGGCTGAGGATTATGACCGTTGGGCCGAGTTGGGCAACGAGGGCTGGGCTTACAGCGATGTTCTGCCTTTCTTCAAAAAGTCAGAAGACAATGAAAACGGTGCTGACGAGTTTCACGGTAAAGGCGGGCCGCTTTGGGTCGGTAATGTGGTGGACGAGTTTCCGGTTAACAAGGCATTTATTGAAGCGGCGAAAGAAGCAGGGCACCCGTTCAACCCTGATATCAACGGAGCCACACAGGAAGGTGTAGGTTATTTTCCGCATAATATTTACAGGGGCAAGCGTTTGAGCAGTGCTGCCGCTTTTCTTGATCACAAGACCGGCGCTGCCCACAAACCTGACAATCTGCTTGTTGTGCCTTTTGCACATACTCGACGGGTGGTGATCGAAAATGGTCGTGCTGTTGCAGTTGAATGTGAAGTTAAAGGCAAAAAACAGCTATTCAAGGCAGGCAAGGAAATTGTACTTTCAGCCGGTGCGATTAATTCACCAAAAATTCTGGAATTATCGGGTATAGGTCAGGCAGAGCATTTGCAGAAACTGGGTATAGCCGTGGTGCATGATTTACCCGGTGTGGGTGAAAACCTGCACGACCACTGGAATGCTTATCTGAAACAGAGTATTCGCAATGGCGATAGTTACTTCAGTGAGTCAAAACCCTTGCCGATGCTCAAAAACCTGTTTCGTTATTTTTTTCGAAAGAAAGGTTTTTTGGCTAACCCGGCGGCACTGGTAGCCGTTTTTTTCAGGGCGCTCGAGAGTGCCGAAAGGCCAGACAGCCAGATTCACTTTGCACCAGCCGCCAGTAACTTTGATGCCAAAGGCAATATGGTGCCTATTGAGGGTATTACCATTGCAACCTGTGGAGTTCGCCCCGATAGTCGCGGCAGTACACATATTGCGTCGGCCAGGTTTGAAGATGCGCCTGATATTCAGGTGAATTATCTGCAAACGGAGCGAGACCGAAAAATCGCGATAGCAGCCTTCAGGCAATCACGCCAAATTGCAGCAGCCAGTGCACTCAAGGGTTTTTGTGGTGAGGAGATGGAGCCGGGTTCGCATGTGCAAAGTGATGAAGAAATCCTTGAGTATATTCGTCAAACCGGTGACCCGGTTCACCACCTTGCAGGCAGTTGCAAAATGGGGGTGGATGATTTGGCTGTGGTTGATAACAGGCTTTGTGTGTATGGTATCGAGGGTTTGAGAGTTGCTGATGCTTCAATTATGCCGGAGATTGTTTCGGGCAATACGCATGCACCCTGTGTGATGATTGCTGAAAAAGCTGCAGAGATGATGCTTGAAAAATACCGGGCTTAAGCGGGTGTTTTGAGTCCGCTTTGATGACAGGGTCGGTAGTGGAACCTATAGTACTTTCCATTAATCACATTCATGTGGTTCGTCGCTTTCATCGAAAAAATTTTATTCAGAGGTAGTTATGTTGGAATATTTTCTTGAAGGTTTTACGATGTTTGCAGTCATGACAATCCTGATCATGCTGAGCCGCACCGTAATCAGGAAGGTGCCAGTGTTGGCAGAGTCGCGACGCTTCAACCTTGAAGAAGACAGAAAGCGGATGGAGAAATCGAAGTATCCCCCGATCATCAAACAGAACCAATTAATTGGCCTGTTAATGTTCCCGACACTGATTCTGTTTGTTACGCCCTATTTCACCTCTTTTGAGGCTTTGCCCTGGTGGCGTTATATCACCGATATTCTTGCAGTCTATCTTGTCTATGATTTTATGTACTACCTGGTTCATCGTTTTCTTTTTCATGGCAACAAGTTTTTCAAGCGCATTCATGGTCTGCATCATCAGGCGCGAAACCCTTCGCACATTGACGCACAATATGTGCACCCGCTGGAAACCTTTATGGGTCTGGCGATGTTGTGGATTGCCGTGATTGCTGTCGGGTTTTTGATACCCGGCGATTTTCATGTGGCATCGATGATTGTGTGTTTTCTGGTATATAGCCAGATCAATATTCTCAATCATGCCGATGTGCAGATACAGGGCTTTCCTTACAGCATCGCGACCTGGATTTCCAGAAAACACCACAATCATCATATCGATATGTCGCATGGTAACTATGCAACAATTATTCTTTTCTATGACTGGATGTTTGGTACATTCGAATGATGCAATATTTTGAAGATATGCCCTTGGGTATGCGGGTTGAATCGACAGAAACCTACACCTTCACAGCTGAAGAGATTAAAGCCTACGCCAGCAAGTGGGATCCGATGCCTTTTCACATCGATGAAGCACTTGCTGCGCAAACACCGCTGGGAAAACTGTTTGCCTGCTCAACCCATGTCATCAGCGCGGGGGTTAAGCTGGCGCATACCATTATGGATAAAGAGGTGGCAGCCGTAGCCGGTTTGGGCTGGAACGATGTGCGTTTTCCCCGTCCTGTACTGGTGGGCGATACACTCAAGGTAGTGACAGAAGTCGTTGACAGAAGGGAATCCCGTTCAAAGCCGGACAGGGGTATTGTCACCACGCAGTGTAGCCTGATTAATCAGGAAGGTGACTTGATGGCTGAATACAAGATTGCCACGCTGGTATTGAAACGCCCGCGTTGATAACTGGCCGCTGAAACACACGGGAGATATTGATGAAGACAGGTATGACCATACCGTTTATGGAGCCCGGCTGGAATCGACAGCAGATGAAAGCCTGGGCAGAAACCATTGATAGCGGGCCCTGGTCGAGCCTGGCACTGGGTGAACGAATTACATTTTTTAACCCGGAATTCATCACATCACTCGCTGCCTGTGCCGCCTGGACAACGCGTGTGGAGCTGATTTCCACGATCAGTGTATTGACCATGCATAACCCCGTATTGATGGCAAAACAGTTTGCAACGATTGATCTGATTTCTGACGGGCGTTTGACAGTGGGTGTCGGTGTTGGGGGGAGAAAGGAAGATTATGATGCCATTGGTGCAGACTGGGGCAAGCGTCGGCTGGCTGTATTGGAAGATAGTTGCAATACCCTGCGTCGTATCTGGAAAGGTGAACAGGTGCTTGAAAATGCCCGACGCATCGTTGAGCCCTTGCCGATACAGCCCGGAGGCCCGAAAATTCTTTCCGGTTCAATCGGCCCGAAATCGATTGAAGCAGCGGCGCGTTTTTCCGATGGTTTAAGCGGTTTTTCCTTTATGGCCTCGCTCGATGAAATTCGTCAATCTTTTCAGCAAATGAATGCTGCCTGGCAAAATGCCGGGCGCGAGGGCAAGCCGCGTTTGATTGCCAGTTTCTGGTATGGCCTGGAACAGAAAGGCAAGGAGCAGATGCAGGCACACTTGCAACGCTATCTGAATTTTATGCCAAAGGATCTTGTAGCAAGCTTGCTGCCCGAAGCCGGGTTTAACGGCAGCGCAAATGATTTGAAAGATTTTCTTGCTGAAATCCAAGCGATGGGTGCCGATGATGTAATACTGGTGCCAACATCCAGAAATCTGGATGAAATCCGGCAACTGGCAGAGGTTTTGTCTGTGTGATTAACCTTGCGCTGCCGATGAGGTTCGCAAAGGCGGTGTATTGATTCAATGGAAATCGTGGGTGGAGAATGGATGAATAATTCGGAAAATGGAATGGAAGCGCTGGATGTTTTTGTCGATATGTTAAGCGAGGAAGATGCTCTTCAGCGAGGAAAGGCGCTGGGCATAGATGATTATATCGCCAGAATGCATCTTTTCAGGGTGCTTCTGAATCACCCTAAAGTTGCTGGCGAACTCAACAACACCATTATCTCGCTGGTCAGTGGCGAAAAGAGCCTGAGCGATCGTATCCGCGAGCTTGTTATCATGCGTGTTTCGTGGAAAGCGGCCTGCGAGTACGAATGGTCACAGCATTGGTATGCTTCGCTTTTTTTCGGTTTGAATGAGGCTGAGTTGTTTGCAGTGCGTGACTGGCAAAATGCCGACTGTTTCAGCGATGAGGAAAAAACCGTTTTGGCAGCCACCGATGCCGTGCTGGACAAAGGCAGACTGACGCCGGCCCTTCGGGAAGCTTTGCGAAAATATTTGCCAGAAGACCGTGCGGTTATCGAGTTGATTGTAGCGATAGGCAACTGGCATATGTTTGCGCTTATCTTGAATGCACTGGAAATTCCACTGGAACCGGCAATGGAAAGCTGGCCACCAAACGGTGTCGGCCCAGTGTAAATAGACAGGGCTGTTATAATGACGAATTAGAATGGGAGTTTGAAGATGGCAAAAAACAGCAAGTATGCAGTACACGAGGATTTTCAGCATTACCCGTCATTTCCTTTTCCTTTTAATGGTGCCGTTGTTTCACTCATGAATGCCTTTTTGCACACTGACACCTTTTTTCGGCAACGACAGGTCAAATCAGCTGCACAGGTGCACTGGGTAAAGAGTGACGATGGCACAATGATTCGGGTTTATGAATTCAAACCCGTAAACCCCGACACTGCCAATAAACGCCCTGCGATTGTCTATTATCACGGTGGTGCTTTCGTGCTCACTTATGCTTCTACCCATGTGCAGGCGATGAAGGTATATGCCGATGAGCTGGGTTGTTCGGTGTTTCTTGTCGACTATCGGCTTGCGCCAAAATTCCGGTTTCCGAAGGGTTTTGAAGATTGTTATGCCAGTGCTTGCTGGGTTGCCGAACATGCCGATGAGCTGGGTATCGATGCCGATAGAATCGTTGTGATGGGTGACAGTGCCGGTGGTTGTTTTTCTGCCGGTGTTGCACAAAAAGCACTCGATACAGGTAAACCGAAGCTGGCTGCACAAGTGCTGGTTTATCCGGCGCTGGATAAAAGTTGTTCTACCCGAACAGCCAGAGAATATACCGATGCGCCAATGTTCAATGGTGTTGCCAATAAAAAAATGTGGGAAGTCTATTTGTATAATTTCCCGCCTGCCAATATTCCACCTTATGCCTCACCGGCTGACCGGCAAGACCTTGCCGGCTTGCCACGGGCTTATGTGGAAACAGCCGAGTTTGACCCGCTTTGTGATGAGGGCAGGGCCTATGCCGAACGATTGGAGCAGGCGGGTGTACCTGTCGAGCTGCATGAACCCAAAGGCACTGTGCACGGTTACGATATAGTGCCGGAAAGTGAAATTACAAAAGACAGCTTTCAGCGCCGTTTTGCTTTTTTGCGTTCGGTTTTCAGTTGAACGCTTTTCCAGGCTGAAAGACAGGGCTGAGTGACAGAGGGGCGGGCGAAAGAGAAACGGCAAAAGCACGTTATCAGCGTTATCATGTTCATCGGTTTTGCACTCGTTGTGCTTGCCATTTATCTGGTGCTGGTTGAACAACTGCATAACAGGAGAGGCGTGGAGGGCATCAGAATCATCGCTGCCGTTGCCGGCAGCGGTTTGTTGCTTTTACTGCCCGCCAAGGTTTTTCTTACCTTGTTGTTGATGAAGAATAAAAGCAAGTAGCCAAAGCAACTGTCTGCTGGTTTTGCGGGCCGCTTCGTAATTGTTTGTGTGCGAATTTTGCCGGCTCATTGTGTCGGTTTTTTCAAAACCAGCCCGGAGCTTTTGTAGCTGAGGATGACTTCGCCGTTCTGGTTGAGCAGTTTGCTGACCGAAACGAGTATGCCCATGTTCGGCTTTGAACTTGATTCGCGTTTTGATTCGACATAACCAACAGCATGAACGATGTCGCCGGGGCGCAAGGGGTTCGGTGTTCGCCACTCGTCAATACCGAGGCCTGCAACGATGGCGGGCTGTTCTACATCCATTTCGGTTTGCAATTTCGTCAGAATGGCGTAGCTGTGTGTGCTTGAGCCGGTTAAGCCAAAAGGCCATTGCTTTGCGGCTTCTTCATCAGTGTGGAAGGGTTGAGGGTCCCACTGTTTGGCGAAAGCGATGAGTTCATCCTTGTTAACGGTGAATTCAGCGGATACATGTTCTTTGTTGATTTCGATATCTTCATAAAAAAGCATGGTTGTCTCCTTGTCAGGCTGGCTTGACCGTTGCCAACTATAACAATGGCCTTTACAGCTAACTATAGGTATTACTGCTGTTGTGTGTGCCCGTTCCTGTTTTCAGCTTGATGGCTTTTTTCAGTGTTGGCTTTGCAGAATAAAATCAGCTGCGCGCCAGGCCACCATCATGGTGGGTGCATTCAATGCCGATACGGGTATTTCCGGAATCGCCGAGGCATCGGCTACCCGTACATTCGTTACACCTTTCAGCCTCAGTTGCAGATCGACAGGTGCGGTTTCGTTTTGCCCCATTGCGCAGCTTCCGCAATAATGGAAAGTGGTCATGGCGTTTTTTCGAATCCAGCGTTTGAGTTTTTCTCTGTCGCTACTGCCTGTTTCCCGCATCAGGGGAATGTTGCCCCAGCTTTCGAGCTCCGGATGCTGCACCACCTTGTTGGCAAGTTGTATGCCTTCTACCAGCGTTTCTATATCGTGTGGGTTTTCAAAAAAATTGAGGTCAATCTTTGCGCGATCCGCAGGGTTGGCAGTTTGCAGGCGAATGCAGCCTCGGGAAAGAGGCTTGCCAAGGATAACGGCGATACCGTAGAGCTTGTTGATAAAGTTATTGATTGCCGGGATCAGCATCACACCCGCTACCAGCAATCGCACCAGTTTTTTTAAGAACGGATTGAAAAACAAATCGCCCTTGAGCAGGTTTGCCGGTGCCATGCGTTTCAGCGATTGTTGAAGCGTGACAGGCGCGGCAATCATTGCAAAACAGGTGTCTGCCTGTTGCTCGGGAAGTGCTGTTGTTTTGTTACAGCGCTGAAACCCGTAAACCTGGGGATAGGCAAAATCGACAGCTTGTTTGCCGCGATAGAAGAGGGCGACATTGGGGTGGTCTTGCAGGTTTTCGCCCACGCCGGGCGCGTCGTGAATGACCGGAATCTTCAATGCTTCGAGATGCTGTTTCGGGCCGATTCCGGAAAGCATGAGTAATTTGGGTGTCTCAAGTGCGCCCGCACAGAGAACGACTTCCCTGTTAACCTGAAAAGTATGCTTGCAGTTATCAATTATGGCTTCAACTGCCGAAGCGGTTTTCGTTTCGTTAAACAGGATTCTGGTGACAACGCTACGGGTTTTTATTGTGATTTTATTTTCTTCAGAGAGTGGTTTTATGAAAGCGACATACGAGCTTCGGCGGGCATTGCCCTCGAAGTTCATGTCGTTATGGCCGATAAAGCCATTCAGTATGCCGTCATTCAATCCGTCCTTGTGGGCAAAGCCGGCAGTTTTGGCCGCTGTGATGATTTTGTTTGTGAAAGCGGTGGCTTCCCGGTGTCTGATACGCAAGTGTTTTTCGAGTGTGTCAAATATTGGCCTGACATCTTCCCACTGCCAACCCTCAGGCCATTGTGCAAAATCCAGCTTGTCACCGCGGGTGTAGACCATGCCATTCACCGAACCGCTGCCACCCATGCCTTTACCGGAGCCGGCGTAGAGCGTTCTGTGGGCGCACTGGCTTTGCGGCGTGCTCATGCGGTCGATCATGACATTGTCATTGGCAAAGGCGTATTTGAAACCGTCTGCACTGAGGGTTTCAGGGTTTTTTTCGCAGCTGTCGCCCGCTTCAAGCAGTAAAACCGTACCGGCGCAATTTTCTGCCAGTCGGGCTGCAACGATACAACCTGCAGAACCGCCGCCAATTACAATGTAGTCATAATCTGTTTTCATAAATGGCCGGTATGCCGGTGGCGTGTCGTTCTATTTTTTGATATGGGTTTCAAGCAAAGCGTCGTATACCGTGAGACAGCTCACCAGCACAACCAGAGAGATGACCCAGATGGTGATACGCACCAGTTCGATATCGCTTTCGGGAACAATCTGGAAAACCTGAATCCCCATTTGGTCAGCTACCTTGAAGCCGGTGCCTGTGAATAAAACCAGGGCAGCGGTGTAAAAACCCTCCTGTCGACCGCCTACCAGAAATGAAACGGCAGGGGTGACGAAAAAAATCATCATAATCGGTGATGTCCAGCCACCGCTGAGAATGGTGGTGATGAAAGTGAAAATAAAGAAAACCATCGAAAACAGCATACCGGATATTGATACATTGGCCGCTTTGTAAAAAATCAGTATCTCCAGGGTAAGGACGATCATGGCGACCATGACACCGAATATGGCTTGTACCGGATTGGTGTCAAAAACAAATTTTGCAATCAGAAAGGCCAGTGCAAACAAGACAGAGCAAATGATATTGGAAACATAAAGGCCCACCAGTATTC
>JAGRJA010000073.1 GCA_020443005.1 Pseudomonadales bacterium | reverse complement strand
TTCCGGCGCTGCCCCCGCAACGGTAATAGGCTCATTTGGCCTTAAGTCCGGAACCGGCCAGAAAAAGCATTTGTACTACGATGTGGCGGAGGGCCTTCATCGGTGGTCGTCCCGACTTCCTTTATTTCCCTCCCTCATTGCACATTCACTTTTTTGCATTGGGGATATTCATGAAAAAACTTGCCAGTACATTGATCCTGTCGGTCTTTGCCGGCTTTACCCAGAATCTTGTGGCGAATACTTCTGGTTCACAAACGATTCTGGTTACCGCAACCCGAACAGAACAATCCCTTGATAAACTCCAGAGTTTTTCAACAGTGATTGGGCGGGAGAATATTGAACAATCACAAGCTGTTGATGTGCTCGATTTGCTGGCACGAAAAGCAGGGCTTGATATGAGTCGAAACGGAGGAAGGGGAACAACTGCTTCTCTGTTTCTGAGAGGGACAGCAACCAATCAAACCCTGATCTTTGTCGACGGTGTAAAAATAAACACGGCCAGTAACGGTGCTGCAACCCTTTCATCATTGAATATTGCCCAGATAGACAGAATCGAGATTGTTCGCGGCCCGGCATCATCACTTTATGGTAATGATGCCATCGGTGGTGTGATACAGATATTTACCCGTCGTTCACAGGCAGAACCTGAAGGAACATTAACACTGGGTTATGGCACCAAGGCAACCCAGCAACATATTCTGAATTATGGCGGAAGAATTGAAGATACATCCTTCAATATCAATTTATCCTACGATGAAACCAATGGTATTGATGCTTCAAACAGTAAAAGAGGGGCATTCCCAAGCAATGATGATGAGGCCTATCGTCAAACAGGCGTTTCTATCAACTTCAAACAGGCCTTGGGCGACTTTGGTGAAGCATCCTTCTCTTACAGTCGAAATGAAGATCAGTCGGAGTTCGACAACGGTGAAACAAACACTGATCTTGAATCAGTAGCAGCTTTATTAAAACTCTATGTCAGTGATTCGATAACAACCCGCTTTCAGGCCTCGCATTTCATTGATGAACAGGAAATACCGACATTTTCCAGTTACTTCGATACACGACGAAAATCCGGTTTATGGCAAACCGATATTGAGATTCAAGAAAATAATCTTCTAACAATTGGTCTTGATTATTATCGCGAAGAGCTCGATGTTGATACCGTATATGTCGATGATAATCGCGATAACAGAGCGCTTTTTCTTCAGGATCAGCTTTTTTTTGACGAGCACTCATTTGTTCTGGGGCTGCGACATGATGATAACGATCAGTTTGGTAGCGAAAAAACCTGGAGCAGCAGCTACGGTTATCAGTTAAATGACCAAATAATCCTTTATGCCAGTTATGGCACGGCCTTCAAGGCACCCACCTTTAATGATCTTTATACGCCCTTCCAGGACTTTTGCGCAGGTTATGGCTTCACTTGCAGTAATGTCGGAGACCCCACATTAAAACCTGAAACATCACGAAGTTTTGAAGTGGGGATAAAGGCCAATATGGATAATTTTTCCTTAACAGCGGGGCTTTATAAAACCAATATCAAAAATCTTATCGTCTGGACACCCACTTATGGTCCGGGCCTGTTTGATTCTCATTATCAACCTTATAACCTGAATGATGCCACTATCCATGGCCTGGATGTTGAGGCCGCCACCAAAATTGCCGGCTGGAATATTGTTGCCAATATGAGCCTGCTCAACCCGGAAGACCGTGCTACCGGAAAACAGCTGAACAGGCGAGCCAAAAG